>NZ_JBEXKU010000018.1:0-104838 GCF_040609575.1 Streptomyces sp. NPDC004647
TGTGCGTTTTCTCCTCCCCCCCGGGCCCGGGGGTGGTGTTTTTAACCCCTCCGTTTTTCCGCGGCCGGGGGGGGGGGCCGGCCCCCCCCCCCCCCCGGCCTCTGTCGGTTGATCTGTGAAGTTGCTGGGCGGTGCGAGGGGCTGGGTCAGCCCTTGAACTCGCCGCTCTTGACGTTCTTCCAGGCCTTGCCCTCGACCTTGTAGACGGTGAGCGTCTTGTTGGTGGTGTCGCCGAACTCGTCGAAGGAGACGGCTCCGGTGACGCCGTTGAAGCTCACCTTGGCCAGCGCGTCGACGATCTTGGCGCGGGAGTCCTCGGGAAGCTTGCCGTCGTTGTCCTGGGCGACGGCCTTGACGGCCTGGATGATGGCCCAGGCGGAGTCGTAGGAGTAGCCGCCGTAGGTCTCGTACGGGTCCGGGTAGTTCGCGGTCTTGTAGTCGGCGACGAACTTCTTGGCAGAGTCCAGGACCTCGACCGGCTCGCCCACGGAAGTGCCGAGGTCGCCCTCGGACTTCTTGTTGAGCTTGATGAAGTCGTCGCTCTTCATGCCGTCGCCGCCCATGAGCGGGATCTTGGCGCCGGAGTCCTTGAGCTGCTGGCTGAGCGGGCCGGCGGCCGGGTACTCGCCGCCGTAGTAGACGGCCTTGGCGCCGGAGCTCTTGACCTTGGAGACGGCGGCGTTGAAGTCGCGCTCCTCCGGCTCCACCTTGTCGGTGCCGACGACCTTGCCGCCGAGCTTCTTGAACTCCTGGGTGAAGGTCTTGGCGAGACCGGCGCCGTAGGTCTTCTGGTCGTCGATGACGAAGACCTTCTTGACCTTCGCCTCGTTGTAGAGGTACTGGGCGGCGAAGGGGCCCTGGACGGCGTCGGTGGTGGCGGTGCGGAAGTAGGACTTGAAGGGGCGGGCCTTCTTGCCGGTCTGCCAGTCCTTGCCCTGGGTGAGTTCCGGGGCGGTGTTGGCGGGTGAGACGTCGGCCAGCTTGGCGTTGTCGAAGATCTTCTGCATCGACTGGGCGACGCTGGAGTTCAGCGGGCCGACGACGCCGGCGACGTCCTTGTTGGCGACCAGCTTGGTGGCGTTCTGCTGGCCGGAGTTCGGCTGGCCCTGGTCGTCCAGTGCCTCGATCTTGAACTCGACTCCGGGGACCTCGTTGTTCTTGTTGGCCGTCTTGGCGGCCAGGTCGACCGAGTTCTTGATGCCCTGGCCGAGAGCGGACAGGTCGCCGGTGAGGGGCACGGATACCCCGATCACCACGGTCTTCTTGTCCCCTCCCCCGCCACCGGACTTGTCGTCGTCGCGCGAGCCGCAAGCGGTAAGGGTAAGAGCCCCTGTAGTGAGCACGCTGGTGAGTACGATCAAGGAGCGGTTACGCACGATCAGTCCCTTCCCAAGGCGCGGCCTCCTCTGCTGAGGTGCCGTCTGACGCGCCGGGAGAGAGAAACGGGAACATCCGATGAGTACCCGGCGCGCGGTGACTGGCGGTGACTCTAAGCGGGTGCGCGCGTATGGGGCAGAGGTGCAGGCCATGATGTGACGCTCTTGTTATGACGATCGTCACGCAGCGAGTTTTGTGTAGCGGAACGTAATCGACAAACTGCCGCAAAACCGGACGTACAACCCAATCTGGATAGTGGGAAACTGCAGCTCCGCTAAGGTGTCGCCGGATGTCGGAGCATGGATCGCTCCCAGCGAACAGGGATGATACGGGACTTGAGCCCCGTCGTGTATTTCGCTGAAGTCCTGTATTGCGTGTGCGTTACACAGTGTTACGGCAGTGGCCTGGAGTCGGTCGGAAAGTCGCTGAATTTGACCGCGCGGCGTTCGTCGTGCGACTGCCATGCGTCCGGAATGTCGTAAAACACCGTCACCCCTGGACTCTCCGGGCGCTCGAGCCGCCGGGCTTCCGCGCGAGCTGCCGCCGCCGCCGCACGAGCAGGCAGAGCAGGCAGAGCAGGCTCAGGAAGTCAGCTCGAGCCGCGCCGTGGGGTCCCGGCTGTGGCGATTCGCCCCGACCGTGCGTCAGGCCTTCGGGCCCATCCGCTGCCCGCTGCTCGCCTGCTGCCCACCGCTTGTTTGCCGCTGCGCTTCCGCGCATCGCCGCGCGAGGTCGTCAGCCCGGTGTGCCGTCCTGGGCGACCTCGCGGAGCAGGCAGGTCAGCCGGGCGGAGCAGATGCGCCGGTCCTGCTCGTCGCTGACGACGACCTCGTACGTGGCCATGGTGCGGCCGCGGTGGACGGGCGTGGCGACGCCGGTCACCAGACCGGAGCGGATGCCGCGATGGTGGGTGCAGTTGAGGTCGACGCCGACCGCGAACTTGCCCGGGCCGCCGTGCAGCATGGCGCCGACCGAACCGAGGGTCTCGGCGAGGACTGCGGACGCGCCGCCGTGCAGCAGCCCGTACGGCTGGGTGTTGCCCTCGACGGGGAGGGTGCCCACGACGCGCTCGGGGGAGGCCTCGAGGATCTCCAGACCCATCCGGTCACCGAGGTGGCCGGCGGAGAACAGCGCCGGGAGATCGAGGCCGAGGCCGGACCACTGGTCGAGGATCTCCTGCGGGAACGTGGTGCTGTTCTGCTCGCCCATGGTGCCCGGCTCCGATCCGTTCTCCGCGAACTGCGCTGAGTTTGTTGTGCCGTGCACCTTCCTATCAGGTGCGCGCGGTGACCCCGGTCCCGGGGGCCGTCTGCTCCAGACGTACGACCAGGGACTTGCCGGCCGGGGTGTTGCTGGTGTCGGCGGTCGCGTCCAGCGGTACGAGGACGTTCGTCTCCGGGTAGTACGCCGCGGCGCAGCCCCGGGCGGTGGGGTAGTGGACGACGCGGAAGCCGGGCGCGCGGCGCTCGGTGCCGTCCCGCCACTCGCTGACCAGGTCGGTGTACGAGCCGTCGGCGAGTCCGAGCGTGCGGGCGTCCTCGGGGTGGACGAGGACGACGCGGCGGCCGTTCCTGATGCCGCGGTAGCGGTCGTCGAGGCCGTAGATCGTGGTGTTGTACTGGTCGTGGGAGCGCAGCGTCTGGAGCAGCAGGCGCCCCTCCGGTACGTCGGGGTACTCGACGGGCGCGGCGGTGAAGTTGGCCTTGCCGGTGGCGGTGGGGAAGCGGCGGTCGTCGCGCGGGGCGTGCGGCAGCGTGAACCCCCCGGGGCGGCGGGCTCGTGTCTCGAAGTCCTCGAAGCCGGGCACGACCCGGGAGATGCGGTCCCGGATGCGGGCGTAGTCCTTTTCGAACTCCTCCCAGGGGGTACGGCTGTCCTCGCCCAGGACGCGCCGGGCCAGCCGGCACACGATGGCGGGCTCGGAGAGCAGATGGCTGCTCGCGGGCTCCAGCCGGCCGCGGGAGGCGTGCACCATTCCCATGGAGTCCTCGACGGTGACGAACTGCTCGCCGCCGTCCTGGAGGTCGCGCTCGGTGCGGCCGAGGGTGGGGAGGATGAGGGCGCGCGCTCCGGTGACCGTGTGCGAGCGGTTCAGCTTGGTGGAGACATGCACGGTCAGCCGGGCCCGTCCGACGGCCGCCTCGGTGACCTCGGTGTCGGGGGTGGCGGCGACGAAGTTGCCGCCCATGGCGAAGAAGACCTTGGCGTGGCCGTCGCGCAGCGCGCGGATGGACCGTACGACATCCAGCCCGTGCTCGCGCGGGGGAGCGAAGCCGAACTCCCTCTCCAGGGCGTCGAGGAAGGCGGGGGCGGGCCGTTCGAAGATGCCCATGGTGCGGTCGCCCTGCACATTGCTGTGGCCGCGTACGGGACAGACACCGGCGCCGGGGCGGCCGATGTTCCCGCGCAGCAGGAGGAAGTTGACGACTTCTTTGATCGTCGGCACGGAGTGCTTGTGCTGGGTGAGGCCCATCGCCCAGCAGACGACGATGCGCCGGGAGTCGAGGATCATGCGCAGCGCCCGCTCGATCGCCTCCCGGTCGAGGCCGGTGGCGCGCAGCGTCTCGTCCCAGTCGTGGGCGCGTGCGGTGGCCGCGAACTCCTCGTAGCCGTGGGTGTGCTCACGGACGAAGTCCTCGTCGACCGCTCCCGGGGTCTCCAGGATGAGCCGGCCCAGGGTGCGGAAGAGGGCCTGGTCGCCGCCGAGCCGGATCTGCAGGAAGAGATCGGTGAGCGCGGTGCCACTGCCGGCCAGACCGCGCGGGGTCTGCGGGTTCTTGAACCGTTCCATGCCGGCTTCGGGCAGCGGGTTGACGGTGATGATGCGGGCGCCGCCCTCCTTGGCCTTCTCCAGCGCGGACAGCATCCGGGGGTGGTTCGTCCCCGGGTTCTGCCCGGCGACGATGATCAGGTCGGCGCGGTAGAGGTCCTCCAGCAGCACGCTGCCCTTGCCGACGCCGATGGTCTCGGTGAGCGCGGAGCCCGAGGACTCGTGGCACATGTTGGAGCAGTCGGGGAGGTTGTTGGTGCCGAATTCGCGGGCGAAGAGCTGATAGAGGAAGGCGGCCTCGTTGCTCGTACGGCCGGAGGTGTAGAAGACGGCCTCGTCCGGGGAGTCCAGCGCGCAGAGTTCCTCGGCGACGATGTCGAAGGCCCGCTCCCACGGCACCGGTTCGTAGGTGTCGGCGCCCTCCGGTAGGTACATCGGCTGGGTGATCCGGCCCTGCTGGCCGAGCCAGTAGCCGCTGCGGGTGGCGAGGTCGCGGACGGGATGCGCGGCGAAGAAGTCGGGGGTGACGCGGCGCAGCGTGGCCTCTTCGGCGACGGCCTTCGCGCCGTTCTCGCAGAATTCCGCGGTGTGGCGCTTCTCCGGCTCGGGCCAGGCGCAGCCGGGGCAGTCGAAGCCGTCCTTCTGGTTGACCTTGAGGAGGGTGAGCGCGGTGCGGTGGACGCCCATCTGCTGCCGGGCCATGCGCAGCGAGTGGCCGACTGCGGACAGCCCGGCGGCCGCATGCTGCGGAGCCGAGACCTCCGGTGCGTCCTGGACCGGGTCTCCTGCGGGCGGCTTGGCTGCCATGTCGCTCCTCGAGCGGTGCGGATATACCCTTCCGATCCTGCCACGGCGGACCGACAGCGGTATCCCGGTGGGCATCCGCTGTCAGTGGGGCGTGGCAGGATCGGGGGCGTGGCACAGACAGCATCGAAGAAGACCGCAGCGACCTCCCCCGGCGCAGGGCAGGAGGACCGGCCCCGCCTGCTCCTGCTGGACGGGCACTCCCTGGCATACCGGGCATTCTTCGCGCTGCCCGCGGAGAACTTCAGCACCACCACGGGGCAGACGACCAATGCGATCTACGGCTTCACGTCGATGCTGGCGAACACGCTGCGCGACGAGCGGCCCACGCATCTCGCGGTCGCGTTCGACGTCTCCCGCAAGACCTGGCGCTCGGCGGAGTTCGCCGAGTACAAGGCGAACCGCTCGAAGGCTCCGGACGAGTTCAAGGGGCAGGTCGAGCTGATCGGCGAGCTGCTCGACACGATGAACGTCACCCGCTTCGCGGTGGAGGGGTACGAGGCGGACGACGTCATCGCCACGCTCGCCGGCCAGGCCGAGGACGCGGGCTTCGAGGTGCTGATCGTCACCGGTGACCGCGATGCCTTCCAGCTGGTCAGCGAGCACGTCACCGTCCTCTACCCGACCAAGGGCGTCTCGGAGCTGACCCGGTTCACGCCGGCGAAGGTCGAGGAGAAGTACGGCCTCACGCCGCAGCAGTACCCGGACTTCGCGGCGCTGCGCGGAGACCCCTCCGACAACCTCCCCGGGATCCCGGGTGTCGGTGAGAAGACCGCGGCGAAGTGGATCAACCAGTTCGGTTCCTTCAAGGAACTGGTGGAGCGGGTCGAGGAGGTCAAGGGCAAGGTCGGCGAGAAGCTCCGTGAGCATCTGGAGGCCGTCAAGCTCAACCGGCAGCTGACGGAGCTGGTGCGGGACGTGGAGCTGTCCAAGGGCCCCGAGGAGCTGGCCCGGGCTCCGTACGACCGGCAGGCGCTCGGCGTGATGCTCGATGCGCTGGAGTTCCGCCACCAGAACTTCCGGGACCGGCTGATGGCCGCGGACCCGGGCGCGGTGGTGGAGGAGGAGACGCCGGCCCCGGCTGTGGAGCTGGACGGCGAGGTGCTCGGCGCGGGTGAGCTTGCCCCGTGGCTGGAGCGGCACGGTGCGCAGCCGCTGGGCCTGGCGTCGGTCGACACCTGGGAGCAGGGCAGCGGCCGCGTCGGCGAGATCGCTCTGGCGCTGGCGTCCGGTCCGGCCGTCTGGTTCGATCCGGCCGAGCTGGACGAGGCGGACGAGCGGGCCTTCGCCGCGTGGATCGCCGACCCGGACAGCCCGAAGGTGCTGCACAACGCCAAGGGCGTGATGCGGGTCTTCGTCGAGCACGGCTGGCAGGTCGCCGGCGTCACCATGGACACCGCCCTCGCGGCTTATCTGGTCAAGCCCGGCCGCCGCTCCTTCGCGCTGGACGCGCTGTCCGTCGAATACCTGGGCCGTGAACTCGCCCCGGCCGCCGCCGACAGCGGACAGCTGGCGTTCGGCGCCGACGAGCAGGCCGAGCAGGACGCCCTGATGACCCAGGCGCGTACGGTCCTGGACCTGGGCGAGGCGTTCACGGCGAGGCTGGCGGACGTGGGCGCGGCCGACCTGCTGCGCAACGTGGAGCTGCCCACCTCCGCGATGCTCGCCCGGATGGAGCGGGCCGGGATCGCCGCGGACCGCGACTGGCTGGCCCGCATGGAGCAGCAGTTCGCGGGCGCGGTGCAGCAGGCCGTGAAGGAGGCGCACGCCGCGGTGGGCCATGAGTTCAATCTCGGCTCGCCCAAGCAGCTCCAGGAGGTGTTCTTCGGCGAGCTGGGTCTGCCCAAGACCAAGAAGACCAAGACCGGTTACACCACGGACGCCGACGCGCTCGCTTGGCTGGCCGCCCAGACCGAGCACGACCTTCCGGTGATCATGCTGCGGCACCGGGAGCAGGCCCGGCTGCGCTCCACCGTCGAGGGACTGATCAAGACGATCGCGCCCGACGGGCGTATCCACACCAGCTTCAACCAGACGGTGGCGGCGACCGGCCGGCTCTCCTCCACCGATCCGAATCTGCAGAACATCCCGGTGCGTACGGACGAGGGCCGGGCGATCCGGCGCGGCTTCGTCGTCGGTGAGGGCTTCGAGTCGCTGCTCACCGCCGACTACAGCCAGATCGAGCTGAGGGTGATGGCTCATCTCTCCGAGGACGAGGGCCTGATCGAGGCGTTCACCTCCGGCGAGGACCTGCACACCACCGTCGCCTCCCAGGTCTTCGGAGTCGCCAAGACCGAGGTCGACCCGGAGATGCGCCGCAAGATCAAGGCCATGTCGTACGGCCTGGCGTACGGCCTGTCGGCGTTCGGGCTCGCCCAGCAGCTGAACATCGCGCCGGACGAGGCACGCAAGCTGATGGACACCTTCTTCGAGCGCTTCGGCGGGGTGCGCGACTATCTGCAGCGGGTCGTCGAGGAGGCGCGGGCCACCGGCTACACGGAGACGATCCTCGGCCGCCGCCGCTACCTCCCCGACCTCAACAGCGACAACCGGCAGCGCCGCGAGATGGCCGAGCGGATGGCCCTGAACGCCCCGATCCAGGGCACCGCGGCCGACATCGTGAAGGTCGCCATGCTGCGGGTGGACGAGGCACTTCACCGGGAGAAGCTGACCTCGCGGATGCTGCTTCAGGTGCACGACGAAATCGTGCTGGAGGTCGCTCCCGGCGAGCGTGCCGCGGTGGAGGAGCTGCTCCGCCGCGAGATGGGCGGCGCGGCCCAGTTGCGGGCACCGCTCGACGTCTCGATCGGCGCCGGCGCGGACTGGGAGTCGGCCGCGCACTGAACCGCGGCCGGTTGTTGCCGGGCCGCGCGGGCTTGCGCCTGCTCGTTCCGTTCGCGGCGGGTACGCCGGAGCACGGGAGCGCGGGGGCGAGACGGCACGTGCGCGGCCGGGCCTGCCACCACGGCCAGATGCGAATGTGGTGAAACTTGGCAAGAGGCCGGTGACTGCGGATCGGAAGTTGTCGTAGTGTCACCTGAGTTGTGGCGCCGGGGGACGCCCGGCAACACACCGGACGGGGCGGATCCCTGACCGGCGTCCCCTGGTCTTCGGCAGGGAACTTGCAGGGGAGGACGCACATATGGCAGCGCAATTCGGCCGGCGACTGCGCAGGGGAGCGGCCACGACAGCCGTGGCGGCAGTCGCGATGGCGGCGCTGACCGCGTCCCAGGCGCCCGGTCTGCTGGGTTCCGACCGGCAGGCGGCGGACGGCGGCTCCACGGAGCCCTCGAACGACACCCCCATCGACGGCGGCTCGCCGTACCACACGGATCTGCCACCGCTGAACACCCCGGACAAGCCCGGCACTTCCATAGGCCTCCCGGGCGACAAGCGCCCCGCCGAGGCCGGCATACCCGCCACCGTTCTCGACGCGTACAGGAAGGCGCAGGCGGCGCTCGCGGAGACCAACCCCGGTTGCAATCTGCCCTGGGAGCTGCTCGCCGCCATCGGCAGGGTCGAGTCCGGCCAGGCGCGCGGTGGCGCCGTCGACGCGGAGGGCACCACGACCGCGCCGATCCTCGGCCCGCAGCTCAACGGCAAGGGCTTCGCACGGATCACGGACACCGACGACGGCGCGTACGACGGCGACACCACGCACGACCGCGCCGTCGGTCCGATGCAGTTCATCCCCTCCACCTGGGCGAACTGGGGATCGGACGGCAACGGCGACGGGGAGAAGAACCCCGACAACATCTATGACGCGGCGCTGGCCGCCGGCCGCTATCTGTGTGCGGGCGGCCGCGACTTGTCGGTCCAGGCGGACATCGAACGCGCGATCCTCGGCTACAACCACTCGCGGGAGTATCTGCTCACCGTCCTCTCGTGGTTCGAGTACTACAAGAAGGGCAGTCACGAGGTGCCCGACGGTACGGGCGTGCTGCCCGTCAGTACCGGCCCGGGCGGCGACGGCGATGCGCAGAAGAACAAGGGCAAGGGCAAGGACAGCGGCAAGGGCTCCGCGAGCACCCCGCCCTCACGAAGCGGCCCGGACGGCAGCCCTTCCCCCAAGCCCCCCAAGGGCAACAACGGCGGAGCCGGTACGACCTCGACCGAGCCGAAGGACCCGGCCGAGCCGTCGGACCCGGCCGACCCCGACGAGACCGCCCCGGCCGACCGGGTCACCGGCCTCGACCACACCGGCGCAAATGAGCTGACGGCCACGGCGGGCACCGAGTTCACCGAGCCGATCCGGGTACGGGCGAAGAACGCGGCGGGCAAACCGGTCGCGGATGTGCGCATCGCGTACGAGATCCGCGGTGGCACGGAGGCACGCTTCCCCGGCAAGGCGACCCGCGTCACTGTCCTCACCGGCAGCGACGGCACCGCCCGGGCCCCGAGGCTGCTCGCGGGTGAGAAAGCCGGCGAATTCACCGTCCGGGCCACGGTCGTGGGCCGCAGCCTTCCCGGTGCCGACTTCACCGCCACCGTCAAGTCCCGCCCCACGCCGGACCCGCAGGCCGACAGGCTGGCCCGGATCGGCGACGAGCCGCTGAAGGCCGGGACCGACGGCGAATTCGCCGACCCGGTGGAAGTCAAGGCCACCTACCAGGACAAGCCCGCGGCGGGCGTGGCGATGACCGCGTCCATGATCACCGCCGATCCGGAGAAGCCGGTCGAGAACGACAAGGGCCCCTACTTCAGGGACGAGGACGGCAAAACGGTCCGCACCCTCGAGGCCCTCGAAACCGACCAGGACGGCACGCTGAAGCTGCCGAAGATTTTCACCGACACTCACACCGGCACGTTCCTGCTGCGCCTGACCACCGCCGACGGCACGACGCTGACCATCGAGCTGACCGTTACGGAGCAGGCGCCGCCCGCCCCGTAACCGCACATCCCGCCCCGTAAACAGCACAGCCCCGCCCGGACGCCGCTCCTCCGCGCTCTGCCGCGCGCGGGAGCGGTCGGACGTGTTCTCATCTCGGCCTCCTGTTGCTACGGTGCCCCAGCCCTGACGACCCATCAGGAAGCTGCCACCACACACCGGGAGGCGGGCCATGCGCGCTCTCGCAGCCGCCGCGATCGGACTCGTCGCCGCCCTCGCCCTCGTCCTGGCCGTGACGGCACTCGGCGCACCGAGCGGCAAGACCTCCCCCAAGCCGCTGCTCACCACCGTCCCGAAGCATCCGTAGAGGGAGGGCCGCTCGCCATGCGCCGTACTGTGCCTGCCCGGGGGACACCCCCCGGAGGCCCCCCGTCCGGAGCCCGGGCCGGGCGCCCCGGTCAACGCCGGCCCCGGGGTGGCATGCACGGGACGGCGAGCCTGGTGCTGCTCGCCTTCGCCGTCTTCTTCGTCGCGCTGTCGCCGCTCCTGCGCTGGTACGCCTTCCCCCGGCTCGCGAAGGTCCCGCCGGGTCAGTACCAGGAGATGGTGCTCGAGGCCGAGGACGCCACCCTCCTCGACTACGGCACCATGAAGCCCGAGAAGGTCTCCAAGGTCACCATCGTGCAGACGCTCAAGGGGAACGTCGAGGAGTCGGCGAAGATCGAACGGACCGCCGGACGGGACGTCGTGGTCTGGGACGGTCTCTCCCACGTCGTCGGCCCCGACGGCAAGATGGTCTCCAGCATCCCCGAGCGCTATATCTTCGACGCCCACACCCAGGCACCCGTGCACGCCGACGGCGAGCATGTCGACGGTGACCCGGTGCGGCGCGAGGGCATCGAGTTCAAGTGGCCGTTCCTCACGGAGAAGCGGGACTACACCTATTTCGACGCCCAGGCGCGGACCTCCGCCCCCATCCGCTACGAGGGCACACAGACCTTCCGCGGCCTGGAGGTCTACTACTTCGAGCAGACGATCCCCTGGACCAAGGTCCCGATGCCGAAGAAGCTGCCGGTCGCGGGCATCACACCGGAGTCGGTCGGAAAAACGGGCACGACGCGCTGGTACACCACCCGGCGCATGTTCTGGGTCGACCCCACGACCGGCGCCCCCGTCAACGGCCAGGAGATCCACAAGGAGGAGCTGCGCGGCGGCACCCTCCTCGGCGACCGGGACACGGTGACCGCGTTCGCGGGCCGTGTGAAGATGCGCGACGACTACATCGACTCCACGGTCGGCCTGGTCAAGTCCCAGCGGCAGCTGATCCTCCTGATGACCGGCTATCTCCCCTGGGGCTTCGTCGTCCTGGGAGCCGGACTGATCGCTCTCTCCCTCGTCCTGGAAGCCCGGGGCCGCCGCCCGGGCCCCGGCGCTCCCGTCGACGGCGGGGCCGACCCGCACCCCGCACCTGCCGACGTCTGAGGAGCCCGGGTCTCAACTCCGGTTCAGGCGCGCCTTCGTGTGCCGCGTCGGCTCGGCATGGGCCGGGTCCTCGGGCCACGGATGCTTGGGATAACGGCCGCGGAGCTCGGCCCGTACGGAGCGGTAGCCCTCACGCCAGAAGGAAGCCAGGTCGGTGGTGACCGCGGCGGGCCGGCCGGCGGGGGAGAGCAGATGCACGAGCAGCGGCACTCGCCCGCCCGCGATCCGCGGGGTCTGCTCCAGCCCGAACAGCTCCTGGACCTTGACGGCGAGCACAGGCTGCCCGCCCCCGTAGTCGATCCGGATATGTGAACCGCTCGGCACCGCCATCCGCTCCGGCGCCAGCTCGTCGAACCGCGCCGCATCACCCGTCGCCCAGGGCAGCAGCCGGGCCAGAGCCCTGCCCGTGGCGACCCGCTCCAGATCCCCGCGCTTCCGCGCGCGGTCCAGTTCCGGCCCCAGCCACTCGTCCGGGCGGGACAGCAGCGCCGCGTCCGACACATCGGGCCACGCCCCGCCCAGCTCCCGGTGCAGAAAGGCCATCCGCTGCCGTAGCTCGGAGGCCTCGCGCGACCAGCGCAGCAGCCCGAGCCCTTCCCGCCGCAGCCCCTCCAGCAGCGCCGCGCGCACCCGTGCCGGGTCGGGAGCGGCCGGCGGACGTACGAGCAGCTCGATCGCGCCGAGCCGTTCGACGTGCCGGGCGACCACATCGCGACGCTCGCCGGCCCAGCTCACCTCCTCACCGGAGGTGAGGAGGGGACCGGCCGCGAGCCGGGCGGCGTCCTCATCGATCACCGCCGCCAGCCTGACCCGGGCCGAGGCGGCGGTCACCGGCCGGTCCGCGACGGCCACAGCGATCCACTCCGCCGACCCGAGCCTCGATCCGTCTCCTACCTGGGCTCCTGTCCCGGAGGCCATGAGATACGTGCCCGAACCCCTGTTGCGCGCCACGCGTTCGGGAAAGGCCAGCGCTGCGACGAGCCCAGCGGCAGCGTCATCGGCCGGGCCGTCTTCTCCACGCGCGCGCGGATCGCCGCTCGTCCCATGCGCGCGTGCCGGGCCGCCTTCTCCTCCGCCTTCCCTGCCGCCTCCCCCTTCTCCGCCTTCTTCACGCGCGCCGCGCGCGTGTGAAGCCTCGGCCGAACGCAGCGCGCTCTCCAGACGCCGGGCCTCCGTCCGCCAGCGTCCGGCATACGCGTCCCCGCCCCGGCGGGCCGTACGCCAAGCCGCCGCCAGGTCGTCGCCGTACGCGCGCGGTGGCTCCTCCGACAGCAGCGCCACCACCTCGGCGGCACGGCGCGCACCGACCTCTTCCGACCCGTCCAGCAGCGCCCGCGCAAGCCGGGGATGCACGCCGAGGCGGGCCATCCCGGCGCCGCGTCGGGTGGCGCGGCCGTCGGCGTCCAGCGCGCCGATGGCCCGCAGCACCTCGCCCGCGGCGGCCATCGCCCCGCTCGGCGGCGGGTCCAGGAGCGCCAGCCCCGACGCGTCCGGGTCACCCCAGCACGCGGTCTGAAGGGCGAACGCCGTCAGGTCCGCGACCTTGATCTCCGGCGACGGCCACCGCGGAAGCCGCGCGTCCTCCTCCTCCGCCCAGCAGCGGTAGACCGCGCCCGGGGCCTCACGCCCGGCCCGGCCCGCACGTTGCCGCGCCGCCGCCTGAGAGGCCCGTACGGTCGTCAGCGCGCTCAGCCCGCGCGCGTGATCCGTACGCGGCTCGCGCGCGAGTCCCGCGTCCACGACGACCCGTACGCCTGGCACGGTCAGGCTCGATTCGGCGACCGACGTGGCCAGTACGACCCGCCGGCCTCCCGTGCCGCCCGCGAGCACCGCGTCCTGCACGGCCGCCGGCGCCCGCCCGTGCACCTGAAGCACCTCCGCGCCCGCCCCGCCCAGCTGCCCCGCGACCCGCGCGATCTCCCCGACCCCGGGCAGGAAACACAGCACATCCCCGTCCCGCTCGCGCAGCGCCCTGTGCACGACCGCCGCGACATGCTCCAGCAGTGCCGGGTCCACCCGCATGCCGTGCGGCGGCTGCACGGGCCGAGCCGGCGGTGCCCACACCACCTCAACAGGATGGGAGACCCCCTCCGCCTCAACGATCGGCGCGTCGGAGCCGCCCTGCCCGGCCCCGCCATCGCCGCCGAGCAGCCGCGCCCAGCCCTCCGCGTCCGTCGTCGCCGACGCAGCGACGAGCCGCAGCTCAGGCCTGAGCGCAGCCCGTACGTCCAGCAGGAACGCCGCGGCCGTATCGGCGTCGAGATGCCGCTCGTGGCATTCGTCGATCACGACGACATCGATCCCGGCCAGCTCCTGATCGCGCTGCAACCGCTGGAGCAACACCCCGGTCGTCACCACCTCGACGACCGTCCCGGGCCCCACGCGCCGCTCGCCGCGCACCGTGAACCCGATCCGCCCACCCGTCGCCCGGCCACCACCCCTGCCGGAACCGTCGCGCGCCGGCCCTTCGCCGACCTCCTCGCCCAGCAGCCACGCCATGCGCCGGGCTGCGGCCCGTGCCGCGATACGGCGCGGCTCGGCGACGAGGACACGCCGTACGGGCCCGCCGTTCAGCAGACCTGCCAGGGCCAGCGGCACGAGGGTCGTCTTGCCGGTGCCGGGCGGCGCGCACAGCACGGCGGCGCCGCGCGCGTCCAGCGCGTGCTCCAACGCGGGCAGCGCGGTCCGTACGGGCAGCTGGTCGAGCGCGTCGGTCCTGATCACCCGCCCAGTCTCGCAGCGCGGCGCCAACCGCGGCCCCCGGCACCGGGCGCGGGCCGACCGGTGCCGACACGACCGGCGCGGGCGAGCGCCAGGGTCCGTACGACCGGCGCGGGAAAGCGCCAGGGTCCGTACGACCGGCCTGGGCGAACGCCTCCGTACGACCGGCCTGGGCAAGCGCCGGGCCCGCTCGCCCGGAACGATCGCCAGGTTCGTGGCCCGTCGGCGGGGAGCCGGCCGGCCACCACCCACGGGCGCCGGCGTGGGTCAGTCCCGGACGCAGACGAAGATCGCCGTACCCGGGATGAGGTTCCCCCGCAGCGGAGACCAGCCGCCCCACTCCTGGACGTTCCAGGCAGGCCATTCCGGTTCCACCAGGTCGATCAGCCGAAAACCGGCCGCGGCCACGTCCCGTACCCGGTCACCGACCGTCCGGTGGTGCTCCACGTACACGGCACGCCCGGACTCGTCCTGTTCCACATACGGCGTGCGGTCGAAGTACGAGGCGGCGACCGACAGGCCCTCCGGTCCCGGTTCGTCGAGGAAGGCCCAGCGGATCGGGTGGGTCACCGAGAAGACCCAGCGGCCGCCGGGCCGCAGCACCCGCGCGACCTCGCGCATCGCCCGCACCGGATCGGCCACGAACGGAATCGCGCCGTACGCCGAACACGCCAGGTCGAAGGATCCGTCGAGGAAAGGCAGCGCCCCCGCGTCCGCCTGGACCAGCGGCACACCGCCGCCGATGCGCAGCGCGTGCTGCAACTGCCGGTGCGAGAGATCGAGCGCCACCGGCCGCGCACCCTGGGCGGCGAGCCAGCGTGAGCACTGCGCCGCGCCCGACCCGATCTCCAGTACGTCCCGGCCCTTCAACTCGTCCGCCGGACCGAGCAGCCCCGCTTCTTCCTCGTCGAGGCCCTCGGGGCTCCATACGAAGCGGTCGTCCCCCAGGAAGCCGCCGTGTTCGAGCTGGTAGTCGTCCGCGTTGCGATCCCACCAGCCCCGGCTCGCCCGGCTGCTCTCCGCGTCTCCGGCGTCGCGCCGAGTCGCTTCGGCTTCATCCCCTTGGCTCATGGCGCCCGTCGTCGTAGTCTTCGTTCGAACCTTGCAGCTGCAGTGTGCAGTGCGGCCGCTGTGGCCTCACAGAACATAAGTTGTGCCGGGTATGGGGGATTCCGCCCCGCGTGTGCGCCTTCGCGCATTGACCGTGTCCGGCTGCCCCCGTATGCTACAAGTTGCGCTGCGAGCCTGCGCGCCTCAGACCGAGCAGGCCGCGCTTGCATCTGTTGTATGTCCCCTCGGTTGTCGAGGCGCTTGTCCGTTTTCTGCGGAAGGTTCGCCTCCTAGGCTGTCGGCTTCGGCGGTGCGATACGGGCTCCCGGCGTAGCAGTACCTACGACTCACTGTCCGTACCGGAGCCCTTCCTACATGACGAGCAGCACCGAGACCACCGCCACCACCCCGCAGGTAGCGGTCAACGACATCGGTAACGAGGAAGCATTCCTCGCCGCGATCGACGAGACGATCAAGTACTTCAACGACGGCGACATCGTCGACGGCGTCATCGTGAAGGTCGACCGGGACGAGGTCCTGCTCGACATCGGTTACAAGACCGAAGGCGTCATCCCTTCCCGAGAGCTCTCGATCAAGCACGACGTCGACCCCAATGAGGTCGTGGCAGTCGGCGACGAGATCGAGGCCCTGGTTCTCCAGAAGGAGGACAAGGAAGGCCGCCTCATCCTGTCCAAGAAGCGCGCTCAGTACGAGCGGGCCTGGGGCACGATCGAGAAGATCAAGGAAGAAGACGGGATCGTCACCGGTACCGTCATCGAGGTCGTCAAGGGTGGTCTCATCCTCGACATCGGCCTCCGCGGCTTCCTCCCCGCCTCCCTGGTCGAGATGCGCCGCGTCCGCGACCTCCAGCCCTACGTGGGCAAGGAGCTCGAGGCCAAGATCATCGAGCTGGACAAGAACCGCAACAACGTGGTCCTGTCCCGCCGTGCCTGGCTGGAGCAGACCCAGAGCGAGGTCCGCCAGACCTTCCTCACCACCCTCCAGAAGGGCCAGGTGCGCTCCGGCGTCGTCTCCTCGATCGTCAACTTCGGTGCCTTCGTGGACCTGGGTGGCGTCGACGGTCTCGTGCACGTGTCCGAGCTGTCCTGGAAGCACATCGACCACCCCTCCGAGGTCGTCGAGGTCGGCCAGGAGGTCACGGTCGAGGTCCTGGACGTCGACATGGACCGCGAGCGCGTCTCCCTGTCGCTCAAGGCGACCCAGGAAGACCCGTGGCAGCAGTTCGCCCGGACCCACCAGATCGGTCAGGTCGTCCCGGGTAAGGTCACCAAGCTCGTTCCGTTCGGTGCGTTCGTCCGCGTCGACGAGGGCATCGAGGGTCTGGTCCACATCTCCGAGCTGGCCGAGCGCCACGTGGAGATCCCGGAGCAGGTCGTCCAGGTCAACGACGAGATCTTCGTCAAGGTCATCGACATCGACCTCGAGCGCCGCCGCATCAGCCTCTCGCTGAAGCAGGCCAACGAGGCCTTCGGTGCCGAGCCGGCGTCGGTCGAGTTCGACCCGACCCTGTACGGCATGGCTGCGTCGTACGACGACCAGGGCAACTACATCTACCCCGAGGGCTTCGACCCGGAGACCAACGACTGGCTCGAGGGCTTCGAGAAGCAGCGCGAGGAGTGGGAGCGCCAGTACGCCGAGGCGCAGGTCCGCTTCGAGCAGCACCAGGCGCAGGTCATCAAGTCCCGCGAGGCCGACGAGCAGGCTGCGGCCGAGGGTGCTGCCGCTCCGGCCGCCGGCCCCGGTGCCGGCAGCGGCGGCGGTGGCAACGCCGGCGGTGGCGGCGGCGGTTCGTACTCTTCGGAGTCCGCGGACAACTCCGGCGCCCTGGCGTCGGACGAGGCGCTTGCCGCGCTGCGCGAGAAGCTGGCGGGCGGCCAGAGCTGAGGCTCTGTACCCGGTAGTTGATAGCTGAACGTAAGGCCCGCTCCCTTCGGGGGGCGGGCCTTACGCGTGGGTGCGTGCATGCTGCGTACGCCTGCCCGTGCTCGTTCGCCTGCGGGTGCGGGTGCGGGTGCGGGTGCGGGTGCGGGTGCGGGTGCGGGTGCGGGGCGCGCTGGCTCCGCGCGTGAGCCCGGCTGCGTACGCGAGGTGTATTGCGTGGGCACGTCAAGATTCTGGTCCGTACCCAGCCGGGGCCGTCTTGGAGTCGACGCTGCCGCGCGTTCCGCAGGCTCCGGGGTCATGAGCGGGCGAAGACGGGGAATGCCTATACCCCGTTGTGTGTTGGCGGAGAGGAACACGAGGAGGCGCGGTTACGGTGCTTGATCCGCAGGATCTGTACGAATGGGACCCCAAGGGGCTGGCGGTGGCCGATACGGCGATCGCCCAGGACACGGCGGGGCTCGTCCTGCTCTACCACTTCGACGGATACATCGACGCCGGTGACGCCGGCGACCAGATCGTGGAGCGGCTGCTCGACGGACTGCCGCACCAGACCGTCGCCCGCTTCGACGCGGACCGGCTCATCGACTACCGCGCGCGGCGGCCCCTGCTGACCTTCAAGAGTGACCGCTGGACCTCGTACGATGCCCCGCGGCTCGAAGTGCATCTGGTACAGGACGCCACGGGCGCCCCGTTCCTGCTGCTCGCCGGGCCCGAGCCGGACGTGGAGTGGGAGCGGTTCGCCGCCGCTGTCCGGCAGATCGTGGAGCGTCTCTCCGTACGGCTGTCCGTGAGCTTCCACGGCATCCCGATGGGCGTCCCGCACACCCGCCCCGTCGGGATCACCCCGCACGGCAACCGGCTCGACCTCATGCCCGGTCACCAGAGCCTCTTCGAGGAGGCGCAGGTGCCCGGCAGCGCCGAGTCCCTGGTCGAGTTCCGGCTCGCGGAGACGGGGCACGACGTGCTCGGCGTCGCGGCGCACGTACCGCACTACATCGCCCGCTCCTCGTACCCGGACGCCGCGCTCACCGCTCTGGAGGCGATCACGGCGGCGACGGGCCTGGTGCTGCCCGCCGTGGCGCATGCCCTGCGTACGGAGGCGCACCGTACCCAGACCGAGATCGACCGGCAGATCGGGGAGGGCGACGAGGAGCTCGTTGCGCTCGTACGGGGCCTGGAGAATCAGTACGACGCGGCTGCCGGGTCCACGTCCCGGGGCAACCTCGTCGCGGAGGCGGCGCAGCTGCCCTCGGCGGACGAACTGGGCCGGGAGTTCGAGCGCTTCCTCGCCGAGCGTGAGGGCGACGGCAGCTGACCGGCCGGGCAGGGCTAGTCTCGCGTCATGCTGAAGGTGGGCCTGACGGGCGGAATCGGAGCCGGGAAGAGCGAGGTGTCGCGGCTGCTCGCGTCGTACGGCGCGGTGGTCGTGGACGCGGACAGGATCGCGCGGGAGGTCGTGGAACCGGGAACTCCGGGGCTCGCGGCGGTCGTCGATGAGTTCGGGCCGGAGATCCTGGCTGATGACGGCACTCTGGACCGCCCCAAGCTGGGCGGCATCGTCTTCAACGACCCGGAGCGGCTGCACGCGTTGAACGCCATCGTCCACCCGCTGGTGGGTGCCCGGTCGGCCGAGCTGGAGGCGTCGGCGGGCGAGGACGCGATCGTGGTGCACGATGTGCCGCTGCTGACGGAGAACGGTCTGGCGCCGCTGTACGACCTGGTGGTGGTCGTGGACGCCGGCGCTGAGACGCAGATCGACCGGTTGGTGCGGCTGAGGGGGATGGCGGAGGCCGAGGCGCGGTCGCGTATGGCGGCGCAGGCGACGCGGGAGCAGAGGCTGGCGGTCGCGGACCTGGTGATCGAGAACGATGGTCCGCTGGAGGGTTTGGAGCCGCAGGTCAGGAAGGTGTGGGAGGCGCTGCGCGAGCGGGCGGCCTCAGCGCGGGGGTGACCGGGATGGATGGTCGGACATGGTCTGGGCCCGGGTGCTTGATGTGCCTGCCTGAGCGCCATGAGGCTGATGCGGGTGTGGGATATAAGTGGCTTCCGTGTGCGGGCTGACGCGGCGCGCGCCGTGGGGATGGTGCAGCTCGCGCGTCGACGGTGGCTCGCCCGGTTTGGGGCGGGCCCGTCACGTCGGGGACACAGTGCGGAAGTCAGGAAGCCGGAGCGGTGGCGTCGAGGGAGCGCGTCCCGGTCAGAGCAGGCACTTCGGCTTGTAGCCGGGATCGGCCGGGCCTTGCCGGCCCAGAGCGTGGATCACCCACTGGGCGACCACGGGGTCGTTGGGAGTCTGGTCGTGCTCGAACACGTCCAGTGGGCACTGGTCCTGCAAGGTGACGTTGGTGACCTGCTGTTCCGGCCCTTCGAGGAACGCGCTGGTGTACGGCGTGACGACTTCGTCGTTCCTGGTCGTGATCACGGTGTAGTCCGGACCCGGCAGGGTGTCCCCGCCCGCATTGAGGTCGGTGAGGAACGGTGAGCCCGTCTGCTGGTCGGCGCAGGCGGGGCAGAGCGTGGCGCCCGTCACGAAGGCCCCGGGGTTGTCGGTGCCGTGGTTGGACGGGACGATGCCGACCAGGTCGTCGACCTTGCCCGCGGCGTTCAGGTACTTGATGTTGTAGCGCGGCAGCATGCCGCCCTGGCTGTGACCGACGATGTCCACCTTCTGCGCGCCGGTGGCACTCAGCACCTTGTCCAGGAAGGGCGCGAGCTCGCGGGCGGAGTCCGCTACGGGCGCGGTCGCGTTGTCCCCGTAGTTGAGCGCGAAGACGCAGTACCCGGCGTCGGCGAGCTTCGGCGCCAGCGTGCTCCAGTTCTTCGCCATGTTCTCGAACGTCCCGTTGACGAGAACGACGGGATCGGGGTGCTCCGCGGTCGGCTTGCATGACCAGTTGTTCGCGCCGGGCGGGGGGACGTCCAGGGGATCGCCGACCGCGGGCGCGGCGACGGCGGTCAGTGCGGTGGCTGCCGCGGCGAGGACCAGGGCGAGATAGCGGCGACGCATGGCACTCCTTTTCCGGGCACCGCGGAACAGACGGCACCGGCGTCGTCCCGGTTGTGTGCCTGGCGGCGTGCGCGCTCGGGTGGCCCACCGTCTCGTACGAGCTGCGGGGCGGGCGGCCGGTCCGGCGCTGGCCGGGCAAGCTCAGGGACCGACGACGTGTTGAACAGTGAACGGAATGTTGTCTTCCATTTCCCTGGGCGTCAAGAAGTCGAGCAGTGGGATCTGCGCCACATGGGAGAGGGTTGACGGGGGTTCGGGAGGGGTTGTGCCCGGCTTCGAGGGGCATCGTCACTGGTCAGGGTGGATATGGTGCCGGTGGCGGGTGACGAACGATGGGACGGAGCTGATCATTTTCGGCCATCGGATCGCGGTGGTCTGTGCGTCGCTCGGTTGCCGTTGCCGTTGCCGTTGCCGCTGCTACCTGCGTCGCCGCCCTGCGTCCAGGCGGCGCGTGCGTACCGACGCGGGTAGCGGCCCAGCCCTTCCTACGGGTCTCGGGCGTGCCCGCATCGGACGCGTCGGCCCTCGGTGATCTCACCTCTCGCGGCCGCCATGTGCGCGGTGGCGATCCGAGGGGAATGCTGTCCCGGACGCTGTTGTTGTGCCGACCGCAGCGACGAGACCCGCCATGATGCAGCTGGGTGAGGAGAGGAACCGTGCCCGAGCGGACCCCCGAGACACACGTCATCGACTACCGCGCCGCCGAGCACCTGCTGGCCGCGCGCGACCCGCAGGGTGCGGTGAAGCTTCTGGACCCGGTGATCACGGCTCACCCCGAGAACACCGCGGCCCGGCTCCTGCGCGCCCGCGCGTTCTTCCACTCCGCCCAACTGCGCTCCGCCGAGCTGGAATTCCAGCTGGTGCTGGAGCGGGAGCCGGACAACGCGTTCGCCCACTTCGCCCTGGCGCGTACGCTCCAGCGGGCCAACCGTCCGAGTGAGGCCACCCGCCACTTCCGCCTGGCCGCGGCCCTGGATCCGCGCCCGGACTTCGTGGAGGCGGCCCGCTTCGGTGAGAACCCCGACTGACGCACCGCTGACCTCGTCCTTCCCTGGCCGGCCAGGCTCGCGACTCGATCAGATCATTCCGTCGGCTCAGCGTCGGCTCAGCGTCGGCCGAGGGGCCGGTAAGGCGGAACGTCCCGGCCCGGCTGCCAGTGGGGTCCCTGGTGCATGCGGTGCACGACCACGATCAGATCCACGGCGGCGATCGCCGCGACCACCCCGCATGCGATGGCCCAGCCGAGATGGCCGATCTCGGCGAAGATCACTGTCCCTGCGAGAGCCCAGACCAGCCCCCACGCTGCCAGCCCGAACCGCATGCGCAGCGCACTCCGTGCTTCCGAGGGCTCACTGCCGGTACGCATCTCCCTGCATCTCCACTCCCAGCATCCACCCGAACCGCCCCGAACGGCCAGGGCGAGCCCCAGAGCAGAGTTGATCACCGTCGGGGCCAGGGCAGGGTGAGGACGGCAGCGATCCCGCCCTCGACACCGGTGACGGGATCTCAGCCGGCTCCGCGCAGCGCGGCACCGGCGGCCAACTTCTGAAGTCGTCCTGGGCTCGCGGTGACACCCAGGGCTCCCAGTTCCTCTGCGCGCGCCTCGCGCGCGGGGGTGACCCGGCCCGTGTAGAAGATCACAGGTCCGGAGTAGAAGCCGTCGTTGCGAAGGCGTTCGACATCGGTGAACCCAGCATCGTAGTCCGTACCGCGAGTGATGTCGGAGATCAGCAAATCACGGCCTTCAGCAGCGAGATGCCGTTCCGCCTCCGCCCTGTCCTTGACGATCGCCACAGACGCCCCCGCGCGGCGCATCCCTTCGGCCTCGAATTCGACGCTGTCCGGATTGTCGTCGATCCACAGGATGCGCTTCCCCCCGAGTAGTTGGTCGGCGCGCGCTCCTCGCTCGTCCGCGAGGGTGCGCTCGGGCATGTGGTAGACCGCCTCCTGCTCCCCGGGCGGCTCGGCGGAGGCGGAGAGCGGCTGCTGCCGCAGTCGCTGGATCAGCTCTGCGGACTGTGGCAGCTCCATCAGGTCCTCGATCAGCGAGGTGAACCCGCGGTCGGCGGCCAGCGCGGGGAACCCGCTGGGCAGTTGCGACTCCAGCTCTGCCAGGGTCTCTCCCCAACCCTCCGGATTTCCTTGCGCCGGCGGCCGCACCTCGTGCTCCGCGCAGAACTGCGTGAGATCCACCTCAAGGGAGCTGTCGTCCCCGACCTGCCGGAGGGCACGCCGGACCTCGCGGTAGGTCAGAAACTCGGTGAGCACGTCACCGTAGGCGGCGCCGCTGCCGACGAGCATGCGGTAGAAGTCCGGGTACAAGTACTGGAGCAGTAGTGTCCTGATCACGGCGTCGACGGCCTGGGGGCCGAAGTCCTGCCACAGTGGGTTGAGACCCACTTCCAGGACGAACCCGTTGATCAGCCTCTTGATCCGCCGCGGGTTGCGTCCGGAGCGGTCGGCGACGAGGGAGATCAGCTCGTCGTTGAACAGCGCGTGGATGCCGGAGTCGCGGGCACAGCGGCGGACGAACTCCTCGATTCCCGCGCCGTCCGGCACGGGAATCCGATAGCTGGTCTGGAGGATTTTTTCCATGAACGCCGACCCGGCGGGCGACAGATCGCGCAGCAGGCCGTTCGGGGCGAGCGCCGACCGGTCGCAGCCGATGACGAAGGCGAGCCCGGGCACGTCCAGGTAGACCTTGACTGCCTCGCACACGGCGAGCACCGTTTCCTCCGAGCAGCGATCCAGATCGTCGATGAAGACCACCAGTAGTCGCCGCGGTGAGAACTCGCCCGTCTCCGCCCACTCCTGTGCCAGGTCCCGGATCGCGTCCCGCATCTCATTGCGCGCCTGCGGGCTCATGGACAGGCTCTTCCAGAGCTCGTCCGCCAGACCGGCCACCCCGAGCGGCCCCGCCACCACCATGGACACGGCGCGAGCCACCCTGATCAGTGCTCTGTGCTCGGAGACCCGCTGCAGCGCCCGGCGGAGCAGGCGGCGGTCGAAGCGCATCAGGACGGACTTGATCAGTCCTTCCAGGGCGTCCGCGCCGGTCGACGTCCACGCGTTGTACCAGACCGTGTGCACGTCGGCGGTCCGCGCCAACTCCGCGTCCACCAGACGCATCAGGCTGCTCTTGCCCGTGCCCCATCCGGCATCGACGGTCATGGTGAACGGCGTCGAGTGGCGGGACGCCACCAGCAGGCCGGCGAGTTGCTCGGCCGCGCGGCCGGCACCCAGAAGGTCAGCCGCGGCATCGGTGACCGGCTCGTCGTTGAGCAGCGAGAACTGCTGCCGGTCCGGCTCGGTCACAGCGTCCCCCCATTCTGTACGCCGGCGAACTGGGCGCACCACGCGATCGTGGAGGCTCACGGTATCCCGCCGGCCCCGCACTCACCGGCGGGAGCTGCAACGACGTCACCTCGCCGCTCTCCCGGTGACCCAGACCCTTTCAGCGCCCAGGTTCGGTAACTCCGGTGTTTCGGCCATCCTTTGGCTGCTGCACATCCTTACGGCTGCGGAACATGTCGTACAAGGCGCAGAAGGTCCAGCGGACCGCAAGATCTCCAACTGGGGAGTCATGGTGATCCGTAAGCTTTCGGTCGCATCTGCCGCCCTCGGGGCGGGTGCCGCACTCGCACTCACGGGGGCCGCACCGGCTGGTGCCGCGTCGGCAGGCGCGCCCAGCGCTCCGGCGCAAACCTGGCAGAGGCAGGCGGCAGGGCCCGCGGTGCAGTCCGCGGCGAAGAGCGACGCCCGGGCGGTCGCGAACCCCTGCTGGTACCGCAGCGGCCACTGGTGGTGCAACAACGTCGTCGGCGCGCCCGTGTACGGGGCGAACTCCGATGCCGTCGTCGGCCGGATGTACTCCAACCCGTCGTGGTTCATCTGCCGCCAGGAGGGCGGTTCCACCGGTGGTGGCGGTCCGCACCCCAACCGGTGGATCTACACACAGGCGGACAACGGTGCCTGGGGGTTCATGCGCGACAGCGACATCTACAGCGAGACAAACGCGCTGCCGCGCTGCTGACGCCGACGGCCCGACGGCCCGACAGCAGCCGTTACGGCCGTGCGCCCGCCTTCCCGGAATGGGGAGGCGGGCGCACGGCCGTAAGGCCCCATACGGTGGAGGCAGACGTCCGAGCGGGCAGCCTGTGCCTGCCGGGCGCCCGGCTCGCCGCTCGCCCGTGGCCCCGCCCATACGAGCCGCCGGAGGGGCGGACGTAGACTCGCAGGCTGGTTCGCGGGAACAGCCGTAGAGCACATGAGGCGCAGCAGCAAGCGGTACAGCACAAGCCCTACAGCACCGGCAGCGGTACAGCGCAGTACGAGGAGTGGGAGACGTTGGCGCGCACGCAACTCCCTCCGGGGGACGCCCTTGCGGGCTGTGCGGCGATCTTTCTGCCCGCCGAGCCGCCGCGCGACGGGCGGATCGCCTTCTGGCGGCCCGACGGCAGCGCACTTCCCAGGGCTCCGGCCGGCACTCCGCCGAGCGCATGGTCGGCCGATCCTTCCGGTGGGACAGGCGATGCGCGCGGCGAGCTGACGGTCGTACGCCCCCACGGCACGGGCATCCGCAGGCGTACCGTCCCCGCCCTGCTGCTGCCCGTCCCCGCCGCCGTCCCCCTGCTGGCCCGCGCCCGGCACGACCCCGCCGCCCACCCCGCCACCGCCTGCTGGGGCGCGGCGGCCCTGCACGCCCTGCACCTCGCCGCCCGTGGCCGGCTGCTCCCCGGGCTGACCGGCGGCGACGTCGACGCCTGGCGCGCCGGGCCGCTGGGCACGGACGACGTCGCGCATCTGCGGGCCATCGCCGCGGCCATGCCCGCCGCGGCGCATGCCGTTCCGCTTCCGGGCCGGGGGCCGTTGCGGCTGCCCGATCCGGAAGGGCTGGTCAGGGCCTTCCTGGATGCGGTCGCCGACGCGATGCCCCGTACGCCCGCGGCCCCGTACGCGGTCGGCGCCCCGTACGCCGCGAGCGAGCCGCAGCGGCTGCCGGAGGCACGGGAGTGGGCTGCCGAGGTGGCGGCGGGCCTGGACACGGGGGTGCGGATCTCGCTGCGGCTGGACCTCTCTGCGTACGAGATCTTCGATGCGGGGGACGGCGGCGAGCAGAGCCACGCGGCCGCGGTCGTCCAGGTCCACAGCCTCGCCGACCCGACGCTGATCACCGATGCGGCGGGGCTGTGGGCGGGCGTGGAGCACTTCGGGCCGCGGGCGCGGATCGACGCCCTGCTCGCCGTACGCCGCGCGGCCCGTGTCTGGCCGCCGCTCGCGCGCCTGCTGGAGCGGTCCGTACCGGACGTGCTGCCGTTGACCGAGGAGGAGCTGTACGAGTTGCTCGGCCAGGCTGCGACCCGGCTGGGCGCGGCGGGCGTCGAAGTCCGCTGGCCCAAGGAGCTGGCCCGCGAACTGACCGCCACCGCCGTCGTACGACCCGCTCCCGGCTCCGCCGCCGACGGCTTCGGCTTCTTCGAGACCGAAGAACTCCTTCAGTTCCGCTGGCAGTTGGCGCTCGGGGGCGAGCCGCTCAGCGAGTCGGAGATGGACGCTCTCGCGGAGGCGCACCGTCCCGTCGTACGGCTGCGTGACCAGTGGGTGCTGGTCGACCCCGCCCTCGTACGCAAGGCCCGCAAGCGCGAGCTCGGCCTGCTGGACCCGGTGGACGCACTGTCGGTGGCCCTCACCGGCGCCGCCGAGGTCGATGGTGAGCGTGTCGAGGCCGTACCGGTGGGGGCACTGGCCGATCTCCGTACCCGGCTCACGGCCGACGCGCAGCCTGTCGCCCAGCCGGACGGGCTGCACGCGACGCTGCGCGACTACCAGCTGCGCGGCCTCGCCTGGCTCGATCTGATGACGTCCCTCGGCCTCGGCGGCTGCCTCGCCGACGACATGGGCCTCGGCAAGACGATCACCCTGATCGCGCTCCACCTGCACCGCGAGCAGATGCAGGGTCGGCACGAGCAGATGCAGGGTCGGCACGAGCAGATACACGGTCGGCACGAGCAAGGTGAGCAGGGTGAGCAGGGTGAGCGCTTGCCAGGTGACCACCGGTTCCGCTCGGCTCCGACCCTGGTCGTCTGCCCTGCCTCTCTGCTCGGCAACTGGCAGCGCGAGATCGAACGGTTCGCTCCGGGCGTGCGCGTACGTCGCTTCCATGGCGCCGGCCGCACCCTGGAAGACCTGGAGGGCGGATTCGTCCTCACCACGTACGGCACGATGCGCACCAGCGCCGCCGAACTCGCCGGCAGAGCCTGGGGGCTGGTCGTCGCCGACGAGGCCCAGCACGTGAAGAACCCGCACTCTTCGACGGCGAAGGCACTGCGCACCATCAAGGCGCCCGCGCGGGTCGCGCTCACCGGCACCCCCGTGGAGAACAACCTCTCCGAGCTGTGGGCCCTCCTCGACTGGACCACTCCCGGACTCCTGGGCCCGTTGAAGGCCTTCCGCGCGCGGCACGCGCGCGTGGTCGAGGGCGGCGAGGACCAGGAGGCGACCGACCGCCTCGCCCGTCTCGTACGGCCGTTCCTGCTGCGCCGCAGGAAGTCGGATCCGGGCATCGTGCCCGAGCTGCCGCCCAAGACCGAGACCGATCATCCCGTCGCGCTCGGGCGGGAACAGGCCGCGCTGTACGAAGCCGTCGTGCGCGAGACCCTCGCCCGGATCGAGGGGGCCGAAGGGATCGCGCGCCGCGGCCTGGTGATGAAGCTGCTCACCTCGCTGAAGCAGATCTGCAACCACCCGGCGCAGTATCTGAAGGAGACCGCGCCGGGGCTCGCTGCGGCCCGTTCCGGGAAGTTGGAGCTCCTGGACGAACTGCTGGACACGATCCTGGCGGAGGAGGGCGCGGTACTGGTCTTCAGCCAGTACGTGGAGATGGCGCGTCTGCTCGACAGGCACCTCGCCCGCCGCGGCATTCCGGCCCAGCTGCTGCACGGGGGCACGCCTGTCGCGCGGCGCGATGCGATGGTCGACCGGTTCCAGTCCGGCGAGGTCCCCGTCTTCCTCCTGTCCTTGAAGGCGGCGGGCACCGGCCTGAACCTCACCCGGGCGGGACATGTGATCCATTACGATCGTTGGTGGAACCCGGCCGTCGAGGAACAGGCGACCGACCGCGCGTACCGCATCGGGCAGACCAGGCCGGTGCAGGTACACCGGCTGATCGCCGAGGGGACGGTGGAGGACCGTATTGCCCAACTGCTCGACGCCAAGCGGGCGTTGGCGGATGCGGTGCTGGGCGGCGGCGAGGCCGCGCTCACCGAGCTGAGCGACGCGGAGCTTGCCGACCTCGTCGCCCTGCGGAGGACGTCATGACGCGCCGCCGCACATTCCCGCCGTTGCCGGTCGGCGCCGGCCCCCGTGCCGGCCACGGCGGCAGCAGCTCCGGTCCTGACCGCGCTGACCGCGCCGGCCGCCCCGACCGCAGCACCCGCCCCGCCCGCAGCCGTGGGCTGTTCGCCGAGTCCTGGTGGGGCAATGCCTGGGTGGAGGCGCTGGAGGAGACCTCGCTCGACCCCGGGCGGCTCTCCCGCGGCCGCACGTACGCACGCGGCGGGTACGTCGACACGATCACGGTCACCCCGGGCCGTATCGCCGCCATGGTGCGCGGCAGCCGCCCGCGCCCGTACCGCACGGAGGTCTCCCTCCCGGTCCTCTCCGACCGGGCCTGGGACAGTTTCCTCGACACGGTCGCGACGGAGCCCGCGCACATCGCGGCGCTGCTGGACAAGGACATGCCGCACGCGCTGGTCGAGGCGGCAGAGACGGCCGGCGTCCAACTTCTGCCGGGGCGGGGCGAGTTGGTTCCCGGATGCTCCTGCCCAGACCACGGCGACCCGTGCAAACACGCCGCTGCCCTCTGCTATCAGACGGCCCGGCTGCTGGACGCGGACCCGTTCGTACTCCTGTTGCTGCGCGGCCGGGACGAGACCGAACTTCTCGACGAGCTCGGCCGCCGTAACGCCGCCCGGGCCGCGCGCGAAAGGTCCGCCAGGGCCGAGCCCGACGTGGCCGCTGTCAGTGCGCGCGAGGCCTTGTCTGTGCCGGACCGGCCGCCGCTACCCGCGCCTCTGCCGCCGCCCGCTGGCCCCGATCACCCGCCGCTTTTCCCGGAGGTGGACGGCGGGCCGGATTCATCGGCTCTCGAGTTTCTCGCCATCGACGCGGCGTCCCGCGCGCAGACGTTCCTCACCACGGGGGCGGGCCCCTTCGGGTCCTCATCCTCGGCGTCCGCGCCCTTGCCATCCGCGTCATCCGCGGTCTCATCCATCGCGTCCGCGCCCTTCGGGTCCCCGTCCACCTGGCACGACGCGGTCCGCCTCGCCGCCACTCACCCCCACCTCACCGGCCGCCGCAGTTTCTCCCCCCTCTTCTCGAGCCTGGCCGCGGGCACGGACCACACGCCCCAGGACCTCGCCCGCGCGGCCGCGGCCTGGCGCCAGGGCGGCCCGGAGGGTCTGGCCGTACTCGAAACCCCGTGGGACCCCCCGGCCGGCGACTTCGACCGCGCCCGCAGCGCGTTGGCCGCCGCGGACTTCCCCCGGATGACGATCTGGCGCAACCACCTCACCGACCCGTCCCGCGCCATCCAGCTCCGCTACGGGCGGGATGGCCGCTGGTACCCGTACCGCAGCGACGAGGGCCGCGACGACTGGTGGCCGGAGGGCTCACCGGACGAGGATCCGGTGGGAGCCCTGACGGGCACGCTCGACGGGTGACGCGACGGAAGCACGGTGGGGCTATCGCCCCCACGGACGCGACCGCGAACCGGATCGAGGCGCGCGGCCGGCGACGAAGGCGGTGGACGCATCCCTGCTCCGGCGATCGTCTGCGTGCCATGCCAAAGGGATGACCGTCCCATCTCGATGTGGCGCCGGGACTCAGAAATCAGAACCATGCGAAGCCGGACGTCCAGCTGCTGTTCCACCCGTACTCCCCGTTTCCGCGCTGCACCGCCGCACAGTGGGACGTCGAATCTGAGGAGCACTAGAGACGCAAGTCACAGTCTGTGCAAAGAATGTGACGATCCGTTCGGTGCGGACCCGGCGCGACGGGTCGAGACGGTGAGCGCACCCGCTCGCGCCCGGGCGCGCGAAGGCGGCGCGCGTACGACTCACGCGCGCCGCCTAGGCACTTTCGCGGGTGCGGGTGCGGGTGCGGGTGCGGGTGCGGGTGCGGGTGGGGGTGTGGGTGGGGGTGTGGCGACGGCACCTGCCGGACTTCGGCCGCCCTTCGCCTGCTGCGCACGGGGTGTCAGTGGCGGCTGCCGCGTGTGGTGGTCTTGCGGTAACCGAAGGGGCCGGGGAGGTCCATCGAGGTGGTACGGCGACCTGTCGAGGAGTAAGTGCGCCTGGCGCCATCGCCTTTGCCGACCGTGAAGGACACCGACTTACGGTTGATGTTGAGGCGGACGCCCGGAAATATGCGGAAGCTCTTGCGGAAGGTGACGGGCACGGCGGGCTCCTTTCGTTGATCGTTCGCCTTCCCCCAGATCCCGCCGCTACGCGGCTAGCCCTCGAGAGCCGTTGGCTCGCCGACTGAGTCCGCGCCCAAGCCCCTAGGGCGTGTATCGAAAGTGCCTGGTGAGGATGGCGGAGAGCCCATTTGTGATCCAGAATGATTTGGATGGTCACGCTTGAGACTCCCCGTTTGATCCTGCGTCGCTGGCGCGAGGAAGACGTTGCGCCCATGGCTGCCGTCAATGCCGACCCCGAGGTCATGCGGTGGATCCGTGACGGCAGCGTCCGTGACGAACAGCAGACTCGCGGCGGGGTCCAGGCATGGGAGAGCGAGTGGGAGTCACAGGGCTTCGGCCTGTTCGCCGTGGAGATCCGGTCCACTGGCGAGCTGGCCGGGTTCACCGGCCTTTCGGTGCCCGACTTCTTGCCGGAGGTACTGCCGGCGGTTGAGGTCGGCTGGCGGCTGGGACGTTCCCACTGGGGGCAGGGCTTGGCCACCGAGGCCGCTGCGGCCGCTGTACGGTTCGGGTTCGAAGAGCGAGGGCTGGAGCGGATCGTCAGCATCACTCAAGTGGGCAACGACGCCTCCGAACGGATCATGACCAAACTGGGGATGCATCCGGTCCGTGAGACCGTCAATCCCACCTGCGGTCGGCGAGTACGGGTGTTCGAGTTGTCGTCGGACCAGTACGTCACAACCACTCGTTGATGGCGGCAACGAGGACGGTAGCCTCGTAGCGGACCGCGAGTTTGTCGTACCTGGTGGCCACGGCTCGATGTCTCTTGAGGCGATTGATGCCGCACTCGACCGCGTGCCGGGCCTTGTAGTCCTCTGGGTCGAACTTCGGTGGCCGGCCACCGCTGGACCCGCGCTTCTTGCGGTTGCGGACCTGGTCGGCCTTGTCCGGAATGGTGCAGCGGATACCGCGACGCCGCAGGTAGGCGCGGTTCTTGCGGGACGCGTACGCCTTGTCCGCCCCCCGTCGCGGGCGCACGCGGGGCCTGCCGCACCCCAGTCGGGGCACCCGGATGCGGCCCAGCACGACCTCGAACTGCGGAGAATCCCCGCGCTGCCCGGCCGTGATCACGATGGACATGGGCTTCTGCCTCTGTTCGACGGCCAGGTGCAGCTTGGGGTTAAGACCGCCGCGGGAGCGTCCTAGCCCGTGGTCGTCCGGCTCGCAGGCGACACCGCCAGGCGGTTCCTGTTGGAACTCCCCTTTTTACGCGCACCGGCGGCGTGCTGGTGGGCGCGCACGATCGTGGAGTCTACGTTGAGGTCCCAGGTGATCAGCTCCTTGGCATCCGCCCGGGCCTGCAACGCGGTGAAGATCCGATGCCAGGTGCCGTCCCGCTGCCATCGACGGAACAGGTCGTACACCCGACCCCAGGGTCTGTACTCGGCGGGCATGTCCCGCCACGGGACACCGGTGCGGACCCGGAACCGTATGCCGTCGATCAGCTGTCGCCGGGCCCACGTCAGCGGGCGGCCGGGCTTCTTGCCCCTCGGCAACAACGGCTCCAGCACCGCCCATTGCTCGTCCGTCAGATCTTCACGTGCCACGAACCAAGATCATCCCACGACCAAGATCTACTTTCGATACACGCCCTAAGGCATCCCGCCCTGCCGTGGCCGTGGACGGCGAGCCTGCCCGCGGCGCGGTCCGCGCCGACGGCACCAGGTCCACGTGCTGGGCGCGATGAACGGGACCGGCCTGGTCCTGGCCCAGCACGAGGTGGACGCGAAAACCCTGGTCTTCGCCACCCCACATGGTCATCACCGCCCCACATGGCCCTCCGGCTCACGGGCGTCACCCGTACGACGAGTCCCTGCTGACCGGGCCGGGTGCTTCGGCAGCCGCCCCTGGGTGACGGCCAGTACGGCACCCGCGAGCAGCACGAGTGCACCCGCTCCCTGCAGCGCACCGAAGGATTCGCCCAGGAAGAGCGTGGCGCACAGGGTGTTGATGACCGGGACGGTGAACATCATGAGGGAGGCCCGTGCGGGACCTACTGCCCCAACCCCCCGGTAGTAGAAGAGGTTCGCGACGGCAGTAGCACCCAGGGCCAAATACGCGACGTTCAGCCAGACGCCCGCCGGCAGTTCACTCCAGCGCACCTCCGGTATATCGGGTGCGGCGATCACACCGAGCAGAACGGCCCCCGTACAGGTCGCGTACGTCGTGGCCCGTAGCGGTTCGATACCGGCCAGCACCCGCGGGCCGGCCAGCGTGTAGGCGGCCCAACACAGCGCACTGAGAAGGAACAGCGCATCCCCCGCGAGTCGCGTCGAGCCTCCGTGCGAACTGCCGCCCGCCCCCAGGAAGAAGACCACAGCCCCGGCAAGACCGAGGCCGAGACCAGCTATTCGCGCCCGCGAGGCGCGCTCCCGACGCGTCACGAGCAGAAAGGCGTTGGTGAGCACCGGGCTCATGACGGGGATGAGAATGCCGGCGTCCAGGGAGGGTGCCAGCGACAGCCCCCAGAAGAAAAAGCCGTTGTAGGCGAAGACGCCCAGCACTCCAGCCATCGCCGCGCGCCACCCGTCGCGCGCCGTCACCGTCGCCCCCCGGCTCCCGAACAGCCACACGGCTGCCAGCAGCGCAACGGCACCGCCCCCGAAGCGCAGCAGCGCGGCCACGGTGTGCGGCACCTGCTCCACCACCGACTTGGAGCTGGAAAAGGCGCTCCCCCACAGCACCATAGTGATCATCAGCGGCAGATGCGGACTGCTCAGTCCCCTCTTCGTTTGCATGTCCCGACACTGGCGGCCCAGCTCCCCGCCCGTCTTGAACGCTGGTGCGCACGCCACAATGAGGCCATGGGGATGGGGCAGAGATGGGTGCGGTACTGGCGGGACGGTACGCGCCCGCTGGAGGCCATGCACGCACACTTCCTCGACCACGTGTACCCGCCGCACAGCCACGACACATACTCCTTCGGCATCACCGACGCCGGCGCTCAGCGCTTCCGCTGCCGCGGCGCAGCCCACACCAGCGGCGCCGGGATGGTGATGGCATTCAATCCGGACGAGGTGCACGACGGTCAGGCCGCGGCAGAACTGGGCTACCAGTACCGCATCGTGCACATCGGACCCGCGGTGGTGCGCGAGGTCCTCGCCGACGCCGCCGACGGGCGCTCCGACGCCATGCCGCTCTTCGTGCAGCCCGTTCTGACCGACCCCGTGCTCGCCGACGCCCTCGCACGCCTGCACGCCGCTCTGGTCACCCGCCAGAATCCACTTCTACGGGACGAACGCCTGACCGCGGCCGTCACCGCGATGGCACACCGCGGCGCGACCCGGACACCCCACATGCGAACGCTCGCCAGAGGTGCGCAGCGACAGGCCGCCCGACGGGCCCGTGCGCTGCTGAACGATGCATACCTCGAACCGATCCGGGCCGACCTCCTGGCCCGGGCCGTCGGCTGCAGCCGATTCGCCCTCTACCGCGCCTTCCGCGCTGAGTTCGGCATGGCCCCCAGCGACTACCAGCGCCAACTCCGCCTGCGCCGCGCCCGCCACCTGCTGACGACCGGCGCCACCTCCGCCGACGCGGCTGCTGCCACCGGCTTCGCCGACCAGGCTCACTTCAGCCGCTGGTTCCAGCGCACCTACGGCATCACACCGAGCACCTTCCAACGAGCGCAAGCGTGAACCCCGCACTGCTGGTAGCGCTCATTTTCCGTGCTCTTTCACGGAATTCGTGTCATCGAGAGACGGCCCGCTTTTTCTCGGTCCCCAGACGTCATCAGCGACTGCGCCTACTGCCGAGTGGGGCTACTCGCACGTCGACGGCACCCCTGTCCCGACCCGCAACGTGAGGCGTGCCCGCCGTGTGGCGGCGGACTGCCCCGCGCCGGCGCTCAGGCTCATGGCGTCACTCAGGGCGGCACGAGTTCGAGGTGAACGGTGTTGTCGTACGGCAAGACCAGGGTGCGTCCGCCGGGCGTGGTCCAGTGCGCGGGCACCAGGAAGAGGCGGCCGTTCGCCTGCACGAGGAGCCGCAGTCCCCGGTAGCGGTACCGGAGTTCACTGCCTGCCGTCGGCGCCAGCCGTGTGCTGCTGGCGCCGGTAGGGAGGTCGCGCAGCGGCTCCTTGGTGTACAGGACGACCTCTGGGCGGCCCGGCAAGGAGCCCGCGTCGTCCAGCGCCCTGCCCAGTCCGTAGGCGGCGGGGGCTGGACCTCGCGACACGATGCGGGGCCCGAGCCCTGGCACAGCGGGCCAACGACGAACTCGTGGCGGCCGGCGCCCGGCCCCGGCGCGCGGTACTCAGCGGACCCGCGGCCCTCACCGCAAGTGAGCTCCGGGTCGCCCGCATGGCCGCCGCCGGCAGCACCAACCGGGAGATCGCCCAGGCGCTGTTCGTCACCCGACGCACGGTCGAGGTCCATCTCACCAGCACCTACCGAAAGCTCGGCATCACCTCACGCCAGGCACTCCGCGAGACCATCGACCACGTCACCGAACCGACCGCCGGCACCCCGGACTGAGCCGCGCCGGCGCATCTGTCGCATTGCCGTAGCGGCTTTCAGCGGCCGTACGCCCCGGTGACGCCGAACAGCTGCGCATCCGGACGGAACGGGCCGCACGTCCCGAATGACAGCCCGCCACCGACATCGTCTCCGATCCGATGTCGGCGGGATCCGACCGCTGACCATGGCGGAGCCTGTCGCGGTCCCACGTGTGGGCCAGGGCCGGCTCGAGTGAATCGAGTGAACGGCGAGGGGCCCGAGCCCGTACTTCCGATCTGAGGAAGGTCGCAGGGATTCGTTCGGTGTTCGGTGATCCGCGAGTGTTCGCGTATCGCGTCGGTGAGCCTCGCACCGGCCCGGGCTGCGCAACTCAAGAGGTCCGAGGAAACTCAGGGATGACGTCTTCCACAGTCCCGCTCGCTTGGGACGACCCCGCCACCCGCCGGGCTTGGCGCGCTGCGCTGCTCCTGCAACTGGCGGGTGCTCTCTTTGCCTTGATCCTGTTTCCGGCCGGGTTGTTCGCCACGGCCCTGACGCCGAGCTGGTTCGTCCCGCTGTGGCTGGTCCTGGTGATTCTCATCGGGCTCCACATCCACCACCGGCTTGAGCAGCTGATCAACCTGGTGCGCATCCTGCGTGTCCTCAAGGGCTACGCGTGGTCGACGGCAGTCGCGCACCCTGCGGGCAAATCCGACTGCCGATTCGAGGCAGCCAATCCCGACAACCCTGCCCGCCACCTTTCCGTACGGCTGCGGACACCCTTCGGCGGGAGTCTCACGTACTGGGCCCGCTGGTGCCGGTCACACGATGGGGAGAAGGTGCGCTTCTGCGGCGATATCCGATTCATCGGCGTGGTCGCCCATCACCGGGCCGGAAAGGGACGATTGAGGCTCGTGAGTCAGCCCGAAGCCATCAATCGACGCATGTCGCCGCGCCGCAAGGGCGTGAGCCAGGAAGCCCGCGAGCGAGCCCTCGCAGTGGGCGCCCGCGTCGGCTGATCACCGGTGTCAGTGATGTGCGGTCGTTCGGTCATGGATCAACGCGAGCCCTGAGCAGTCGTGGCCTCCGGACGGGTGAGCGGTGGGAGAAGTCCCTCCGGGTCGTGGTGAACTCGGTCGTCTTCCGCTCCCGGCCAGGACCTCACCACCACCGGCACCTACACCGAGATGGCCTCCCGCCTGGCCGAACCCGTCCTGCTCGGCCTCGCCGCCCTCGCCATCCGTGGCCGCGTCAAGCGGTAGACGGAACCCGATCTGCGTCGTATCGCCTCGGATGCCCCTGCGGTATCCGTTGTCCTTTGACAGCGAAGTTAGTCGTTGACCTGTCGTCTGACCCGGGCGGACTAGGTTGAGCGGCAAGAACCTCATGACGGCTGGTTGGCTTCGCAGGTGAGAGCGGGTTCTGGCATCCACACTCGGTTGGTCTTGCACTCGCCGATCGGGCTGGCCGCCTGGCCAGGGTCTTCGGGATGCCCGTCAGCCGCAGCCCGGTTCTGCGGCCGCGTGATCATTCCGGGGCCGCCGTCATGCCAGGAGGACGAATCCCGATAGTCGCACTCCGCGCGTGATCAGCCGCTCGACAACCTCTGAGGGGTGCCGACGCGGAAGGTGCGCCGGTACGCCGCCGGGGTCGTCGCCAGCGCCCGGTGAAAGTGCTGGCGCAAACTGTCCGCGCTGCCCAGCCCGCTCCGCTCCGCCACCGCATCCACCCCCAGATCAGTCTTCTCCAGCATCTCCCGCGCCCGTGCCAGCCGCTGCTGGTTGAGCCACTTCAGCGGGGTGACGCCCACCTCCGCCGCGAAGCGGCGGCCGAACGTCCGCGTGCTCATCCCTGCCCGGGACGCCAACTCGGCGATCGCCAGCGGACGGTGGAGCTGGGCCAGCGCCCAGTCCAGTACCGGCCCGAGGCCCTCCGCCTGCGGTGGGACAGGGGCCGGCGGCAGTGCGTACTGGGTCTGGTCGCCCTCCCGGTGCGGGGCCACGACCATCCTGCGGCCGACCTCCGCCGCCGCCGCCGTGCCGTAGTCGCCGCGCACGATGTGCAGGCACAGATCGATGGCCGCGGCCGTGCCCGCGCTCGTGAGGATCGAGCCGTCGTCGACGTACAGGGAACGGTCGTCGACGCGCACGTACGGATGGCGGCGGCGGAGCTCCTCCGCATACATCCAGTGGGTCGCCGCCGGACGCCCGTCCAGCAGCCCGGCCGCGGCCAGCACGAACGCGCCCGAGCAGAGGGAGGCGATCCGCGCCCCGCGGGCATGCGCCTCGCGCAGCGCGTCGAGAAGGGCGGTCGGCGGTTCGTAGCCGTCCATCATGCAGGCCGGGACCACGATCAGATCCGCGTCGCGCAGCGACTCAAGGCCGTGCTCGGCCTCCAGACGCAGACCGCCAGGGGCGCGCTGGGTGCTTCCCGGGGCGGTGGCGCACAGCGTCAGCTCGTACCCCTCGCCCGCGAACACCGCGCACGGCACGGCCAGCTCGAACAGCGAGGTCTCCTCCAGCAGGGTCACCACCACACGAAGTGTCATGGCGTAAATCTAGGGGAGGCTGACGTTTTCGCCAATGGTGTGGCGAAGATGCAGGTCGGATGGTGGGTGCATGGCATGGAACTCACTGACCGCGCCCGGCAACCGGCTGGCCCTCGCCGGGATCTCGACGATCGGCGTGACCTTCGGTTTCGCACGGTACGGATACGGGCTCTTCCTCCCCGAGCTGCGCGAGGAGTTCGGGCTCTCCGTCTCTCTCGTGGGACTGATCGGCAGCGCCACCTACGTCGGCTATCTGGCAGCGCTGCTGATGGTCGGCGTCCTCATCGCGCGCTTCGGGCCGCGCCCGCTTGTCCTTGCCGGTGGGCTCTCCGCCGCCGTCGGGATGGGGCTTGTGGCCCTCGCCCAGGGGCCGGGGCTGATGATCACCGGGCTGCTCCTCGCCGGTACGAGCTCCGGCTGGGCCTGGGCCCCCTACTCCGACGCGGTCGACCGGATGGTGCCGGCCGGGCGGCGCGAGCACGTCATGGGCACCATTGCCAGCGGCACCGCCTTCGCCGTCGTGGTCGCGGGCCCGCTGGCGCTGCTCGCCCGCGGCACGGGATGGCGATACGCCTGGCTGGCCTTCGCACTGGTGGCGCTGGCATCGACCGCGTACAACACCCGGATACTGCCCGGGGGTTCGGACCGACGGATACAGGGCAGGGGCCGACCGACGTACCGCCGCAGCGCACTGCCGCTCCTGCTCACCGCCGTCATCTACGGCCTCGTCGGCGCCGTCTACTGGTCCTTCGCCGTCGAAGCGATCACCGACGCGGCGGGCACCGGCTCCGCAACCGCGCCCCTGTTCTGGTCCCTGATGGGCGCGGCCGGCACGGCGGGCACGCTGACCGGCCACGCCATCGCGCGGTACGGGCTGCACCGCGTCCACACCGGGCTCTTCTTCGGCATCGCCGTCGCAGTCGCCCTGCTCGGCCTTGCCCCTGGCTCGCTCCCCGCCGTCGCCCTCTCCGCCCTGCTCTACGGCCCGTGCTTCATGGCCGGATCCGGGATCCTCGCGGTGTGGAGCTACCGCGTCTTTCCCGAGCGGCCCTCCGCCGGCTTCAGCGTCACCGTCTTCTTCTTGGGGCTGGGCACGATCGCGGGACCCGCGCTGCTCGGTGCGTACGCCGAACTCCATGGCCTGCGAGCCGCGTTCCTCCTCACGGCGGGCGTCGCGGCCCTTGCCTTGGTGTGCGCTCCAAGCCGTAGCGCGCGGGCATGGACGCCATCAGGAACAGGAACAGGAACAGGAACAGGAACAGGAACAGGAACAGGAACAGGAACAGGAACAGGAACAGGAACGGGACACTGGGACTTCGGAGCGGGATCGAGGCCAACCCGCTCGGCTTCGGGCGCGAGGAGATCGACGGTGAGTGGCAGAGTGCCGACGGGAACCGTTCCTATGGACTGAGCGAAGCTGCGCCGACTGGGGATCGCGACGATCACCGACCGGGTGGTGCAGGCATCCTTGAAGCTGGTGCTGGAGCCGATCTTCGAGGCGGATTTCCTCCCGTGTTCCTACGGGTTCCGCCCGAACCGCCGGGCTCATGACGCGGTGGCCGAGGTGCGCCTGCTCACGTCCAAGAAGTACGAGTGGATCGTGGAAGGCGACATCAAAGCCTGCTTCGACGAGATCTCGCACACCGCCCTGATGGAGCGGGTGCGGACACGCGTCGGCGACAAACATGTCCTGGCCCTGGTGAAGGCTTTCCTCAAGGCGGGCATCCTCAGCGAGGACGGCCTCTGCGGGACAACGACACTGGCACCCCGCAGGGTTCGATCCTTTCGCCGTTGCTCAGCAACGTCGCGCTCTCGGTCCTGGACGAGCACATCGCCCAGGCGTCGGGAGGCGCCGGAACTGATCTCAACGAGCGCCGGAGGCGTCGGCGCCGAGGTCTGCCCAACTATCGGCTGGTCCGGTACGCGGACGACTGGTGCCTGATGGTTCATGGCACCAAGGCAGACGCCGACACCCCAGACCTCCGCATTTCGTCGATGAGCCAGCGGCGGTGGGGGGTGTGGTGTGCGTATGTGTGGTCATCAGTACCAGTCCGGGTTCGGGCGGACGATCCGTACGTTCTGCTGTCCCTCGTGCTTCTCGGTCGCGTTGATGCGGCCTTCCAGGCTCACGTTCTGGTACGAGTCGCTGTGCTGGGTTCGCGACCCTGTTCGGCGGCTTGTCTGCGGGCTCGATAGGCCGCAGCTTTTACGCGATTGCCGCAACTCTCCATGCCGCACCAAGTGCGACGTGCACCACGGGAGCGGTCGAGATAGAGGCGAGTGCAGCCCGGACGACCGCACTCCTTCAAGCACGCGTGGCGGTCAGCAAGCAGGGCGATCCCGCTGCGTGCGACGTGGGCCAGTGCGGAGCGGAGATCTCCTGACAGATGCAAGCCTGTGTCGCTGAGTTCGACCGTGGGTACCGGCCCGGCAGCGGCGTCGTTGACGATATCCAGGCTGGTGGGCGCGAAGCGACGATCCCGCATGCGATCGAGCGCCAGCTGGTAGATCGCCTCGCGGAGCTGCAGCGCGGATGTGAAGGTCGCGACATCGGCGGTCACCTGGTCGGGGAGCTCGTCGCATTCGAGGACCCACTGCTCAAGGTCGGCGGGGTCGGCCAGGAGGTCGACGGGCTTGTCTCGACGGGACCCCACGGTACCGACCAGGTCCAGAGCTGGGTTGCCACTCACGAATGCGAATCTCACGTCACCATCTTGACCGGTGACGTGAGGTCGAGCAACAATCGTTACCTGCTGAACCGGTGACGCGACGGGGGCTAGTGCGCCGGATGCCCGCACACACGTGGCGTTGAACGCGCACGGAACTGGGCAACCCTCCTGACTGTCCTGACTGTCCAGTCCACGTGTTAACCCGGGCCACGTCGCGCCCGACCACCATGAATAGGAGACCGGATGGCCGGGGCATGCGACATCGAGGTCGTCGTCTTCGACGTCCTCGGAACGATGGTCGACGAGCCAGGCGGACTTCGAGCGGCCATTCGCGACGCGGTGCCCGCGTCCGACGATGCGTCTGTCGACCAGCTGCTCACCGTGTGGCGAGAGCATGTCGAGCACGAGCAGCAACGCATCGAGGAAGCAAGCCGGGAATACGCCAACACCGAGATCATCGACCGCGAGGCAGCTCAACGCGTAGCCGACTGTGCCGGGCTCACCGACCCGGTGGCCATCGAGCGACTGGCTACCGCGGGTCAGCGCCTGAAGCCCTGGGACGACTCCCTCGCCGGGCTCACGCGCCTCGCGCGGCGATTTCCTGTACTGGGGCTCTCCAATGCCAGTCGCGCGACTCTGCTCCGTCTCAACGCATACGCCGGGCTGCGCTGGCACCAAGCCTTGTCCGCCGAAGGTGCCCAGGCCTACAAGCCCGCACCGGAGGTCTACCAGCTCGCGGTCGACGCGGCAGCATGTCCATCAGAGCGCGTGTTGATGGTCGCCGCCCACGCCTGGGACCTTCGCGGAGCTCAGGCGGTGGGAATGCGAACCGCTTACGTTCAGCGACCAGTCGGGGATCCTCCGAAGAGGACCGATACCTTCAATTGGCGGTCGAACAGCCTGGATGAGTTGGTCGCCGCGCTGACGGCGACGTAGAAGCGCCGATCCGATGAATGATTCCCGCGTGCAGGGGTGGACGTTCGCTGAATGGGCGTCGCGTCGAACTCGTATCCCTGAAACACGAAGTGTTACCAGCACGCTGACCGACGTTCCGCTGCAGGTCACCAAGATCGCGCGGATCGAGGTGTCCACTGCCGCAAGCGGCCGGCCTCGGAAGTCGGCCGAGGCGTAACACACGCGACGCCCCCCCGGCACCGGTCTGCGGCTGGTGCCGGGGGCGTCGTCGTACCTGTGGGTTTCAGACCCGCGCGGCGAACTCCACGAAAGTCGCCCACTCATCGGGCGCGAACGAGAGGGCCGGGCCTGTCTTGTCCTTGGAGTCCCGGACGTGCACGGCCCCAGGGCAGGCAGCCACCTCCACGCACTGCCCGCCCTCACTGCCGCTGTGGCTGCTCTTCCGCCACTCCACAGCGACCTCGACGCAGGCCCCACCCTCACTACCGCTGTAGCTGCTCTTGAACCAGGCCAGCTCGGTCCTCCGAGCCTGAGATACCTCGGTGTTCATTGTTCTCCCAGCGACTTCTCGATGAGTGCCAGTGACTCCCTAGGAGTGAGAGCCTGTGCTCGGATGATCCCATAACGTGAAGCGATGGCGCGGACCTCGTCGCGGGGAGACACCAGGGTGCTGCGGCCTTGCACCTCCAAGTAAGCCAGTTCGTCACCGCCTCTAGGCAGTACCAAGATCAGGGGACCATCCGCTCCCGCGTGATCCTCCCGCGCGGTAGGCATCACCTGTACCTCTACGTTTCGTTTCTGGCCCAGTATTAGAAGCTGTTCCAGCTGACCTCGAAGGACGTCCTTGCCGCCAATGGGGCGATGCAGCACCACTTCCTCGATGACGAAGCTCATGAGCGGAGCCGGTCGGCGCGAGTAGATCTCCTGACGCGCCATGCGTGCCGCCAGGCGTTGCTCAATCGTCCCTTCTTCCAGCAGCGGACGCCGCATCGCCAAGACGGACCGCGCGTACTCCTCGGTCTGCAACAGACCGTTGATCACCTGGTTGTCATACGCGTGGAGCTCCACCGCGTCCGCCTCAAGACGCGCGAAGTCCCGGAAGAACGCCGGGTACCGCGCCCGCGCGACCTCCTCCTTCATCGCCCGTAAGACACCCCCCGCTCCCAGCGCCTCGTCCACCTTGTCGATGAGTTCCGGCCGCGCGATGCGCCGGCCCTGCTCGACCGACGCGATCAGGTTCTCCCCGTACCCCAGCCGTGCCGCCAACTCGGCCTGTGTCAGCGCAGCCCGTTCCCGGAACAGCTTCATCTGCCTGCCGAAGCTCTTGAGGAAGGCTCCCGAGCCGTCTCCCTCCGGCAGTTCCGGTCGCCCCGTACCAGCCATGTTCCGCCACCTCCGGCGCCGTATTTCCCCGCCGCTCGCCCACGGCGCGGCTCAACGATCGACCCCGTCACCGGGCACGGGCCACGGCTCCGACAGGCACATCCCGTACCCGTACGGCAGCCAGCTCGTACCCCTGGTCGTACGCGCGAGGCTACGGACGGAACACCAGGCCCGGGGCCGTGACGGCCGAAACTCCACCCTCCCGACTGACACGGCCGACAACCGTCCCTCTCTGACCCGCCCTCGCAGCCCCAACTCCCGTGCCTCACCCGTCACTTCACTGTAAGTTTTGCCACGACACTCACCGTGGCCGGTATCCTCCCGCCGAGGCTCCGCACGTACAGCCTCCAGCCGAGCCCGCGCACCGCCACCGCCACCCCGCCATCGCCATCGCGATCGCCGTCCGACATGACACGACCGGCGGATGCCGCCGCCATCGACACGACTGGGGGAACCGTGACGGACACCAGCGCCGACCCGATGCCGGCCACACCTCGGAACGACGACGAAGCGCAGTTGCTCCACCTCCGCCACGAGGTCGAGCAGATCGTCATCGAGGCGAGGACCGAGGCACAGAGCGCCCAGCGGCGCGGAGCCTTCTGGAACGCCACCTACCTCTTGCTCGGATTTCCCGCGGCGGTCCTCGCCGGCGTGGCCGGGGCCGCCGGCCTGGCGTCTCCCGATGCTCGCGTGCCGGCGGCGATTATGGCGCTGCTGTCCGCGGGCTTCGCGGCAGGTTCGAGCTTCCTGCGCGCCGACGCACGCCAGTTGGCGAAGCTGCGCAGGCGCTACGCGTGGCAGGAGCTGGAGATGCAGGCGCGGCTCGTCCTGGCCCACGAGGCGTATCAGGGGCCGGAGCAGCTTCACGCCGCGCTCGCCGACCTCCTCGAAAGGCGCCGCAGGATCCCGTCCAGCGCGCTCGTACTCTCCGAACTCCAGCCTCCGACCCAGCAATCCCCGCCGCTGCCCGGCGCCGCCCCCACTCCACCCGTCTGACGGCCACGATCACCCCGGGGACCCGCGGCCGCGAGGGATGCGGCGTGTGGGACGCTGCACTCACCACACAGACGCCACTTGAACTCGACATTACCGACCGCAGGAGCTCGGATACCGGCTCTGAACTGCGACGATTCATAGACTACATGTCCGCGATGGGGAGTTGAGGCCGTTGCTGTAGCTCGTCCTGGTGGTCTCGTGCCGGAGCCCCGGACGCTGTTGGCGCCCGGGGCGGGCTTGCGGTGAACATCATCGAGTAGTACTGACCAGCCGTTGGCCGTTCTGCTAGCCTGCCTGCCATTCAATTCTGATCCGCCGACACAGTGCGACCAATCGGGGGAGCGGTTTGGGATCCGGGGCTGGGGACATGGAGCTGGCGCAGGCCGTTCAGGTTCTGCGCGACGAGCTGATGAGCGCCGCCGCGCAGGGCGTCGGCAGTGAAGTGGCGTTCCAAGTGGGTCCGATCCAGATGGAGTTCGCCGTCGAGCTGCGCAAGGACGCCCGTGCACGCGGCGGGATTAAGGCGTTCGTCGTCGCAGCGGAGACCGAGGGCGCGGTGAGCCGGACGCGCACCCATCGGATCTCCCTCACCCTTGAGCCTCGGCAGGCGGCGACCGGCGATCCGCTGCTGATCGCGGCGGACGACGAGGGCGACGCCACCGGTCTGACCGGGGCGGGTGCGCCGTGACGGGCGGCCGCGGGACCGGGCCCGAGCACGAAAGGGTCGCCGCCGTCCTCAGTGGCCGTAGTGGCAGTGGCTATCTCCTCGCCGCCCGGCTGGTCCTCACCGCCGCCCATGTCGTGAGCGGCGAGAACGCGCCGCGGGCCGTGGCCGTGCGCGGCAGCGGAACCCAGCGCTGCCAGGTGGTGTGGTTACGGCAGGACGACGAGTGTGACGCCGCCCTGCTGCTCGCCGAGCGGGACCTCGTCCCCCCACAGACGGCGGCCCGTATGGGCCCGGTGCGCTGGGCCAGGCTTTCGGGCGGGTATCCCCTCGCGGACTGCCAGGTGATGGGGTTCCCCCGGGCCGCGCGGCAGGACAACCGATTGGACACCGAGCACATCGAGTGTGCGCTGCGTCCCGGATCGGGGCTGGTGCGCGGCCGGTACGTGCTGGACATCCGGGACGTGTCGCCCGAGCTGGCGCACGGCGGGTCGCCGTGGGAGGGCATGTCGGGCGCCGCGCTGTTCGCGTACGGGTATCTGCTGGGCCTCGTCACCGAGGCGCCGCGCAACTGGCGCCACCAGCGGCTTGAGGCCGTCAAATGCAGGACTTTGCTCGACGATCCGGGGTTCGTGTCCGCGCTCGCCCGGCACGGCGGCGGCGCCCCCGTCGCGGAAGAGCTGTCGGCCGACACCCGGCACCGCACTCCTCTCGCCCTGGCCGGTACCCTGCACTCCACCCCGCGCGACCTCGCCGCCACCATACGAGACAACTGGACGGCCGCCCGCCGCCAATTCTTCGATGTCATGGGCACACCCGGTGAGCCCTCCGAGGGCTGGCGCACCCTGCTCGCCTGGCTGCGTCAGTTCGACGACCCCGCCACCGACGACGTGGAGGGCCGCCTGGAGCTGGTCGACCGCCGACTGACGAGCGCCGAGCTCACGTCCGACCTCAAGCTGCTTCACTTGCTGCGCTGGCTCGAACCCGAGGGGACACCGGTCTGGCGCGGCACGCCCGTCACCACCGAGTCGCTCTCGGAGGCGTGCCGCAACGGCCGCCTCGACGACGACACCGGAGCCGACGCGGACCTCTACCGGGACCTCTGCGCGGGCGGTCTGCTGGACGCGCTGGCCGGCTTCACCCGGTTGTGCGAACTGAACGGCGTCCAGCAGGCGTGGGACGAAGTCTGGGCGAGCTGGCGGCAGCTGGCGGCGCAGGCCCCCAACATGCCCCAGCAGTTCCGCGAGTCGGCGGAAAGCACCGCGCACGGACTGCTGCTCGCCGCCCTGCTGCCCGGCCCCGAGGCCACGGCCTGGCTGAGCGTGGCCCGCGACCGCGTCACACCGCCCGCCGAGGGCGCCGTCGACTGGTACGACTGGCTGCGTGCGCGGGAGCCTGGTCCGGATACCCCGATCGGGATCCTGCTGCGCACCGACTACGCCCTGTTCGCCGGCGTACAGGCGCAGGAGCAGAACAAACAGGCCGCCCGCGACTGGGAGAGCCAACGCATACAGGAAGCCTACGACTCCGCCGCCGCCCACCGCGACCAGCAGTGGGCCGCCTACGAGGCCCGGCGCCTGTCGGCCGCTTCCCGGCTGGGCGCGGTCGCGCGTATGGCGCTCTGGTTCGTGCCCTGGACTGCGGCCACCCTGTGCGTCCCGTGGCTCCTATGGGGCTGGACGCATCCGGATTACGCCGGGACGATCACCTGGCAGTTGGCGACGCTGGCTGCGACGGTCTTCGTGTCCCGGGTGCAGGCCGTGCTGCGGCTCGGCGGTGCGTATCGCCCGCCTCTGCGAAGCCCCCGCGAGATCTTCCGACTCGATCGTGAAGACGTGTTCAACGGTGTCGTGTTCAGCGGCGTGACGAGACTGCTGCTCGTCCTGGGATACGTGGGCCTCATGGGGGTGTTCCTGCACGACATCGGCTTCGTCGCGGCGACCATAGCCTTCGTCCTGATCCTGGGGACGCTCTTCCGGTTCGTCCGCCTCGGGGTCGTCTACGACTGGGACGGTGAGCACCGCCGAGGGCGGCAGGACTACGAGTCCCGGCGGCCGCCCGGCCCTGGCGGCGTCCCCCGCCACATTGCCCAGGGCGTGCGGTCCGGGTCTCCGCGGGAACGTGCCGAGGCGTACCGCGCCCTCACCGAGCAGTTCATCGGCCTCCCCGACCCGGGGAAAACCGACGATCCCGATCGCCACGACCCTCCCGAGCCTCCCGGCAGGCATCGGCGCGGGCGCTGATGCGATCGCAGCCATCGATCCGCTTGAGGATACCTTCCGATAATCAACGCCCCCAGGTCGCCGACTCGGCGCAGCCCCAAGGGAGTTGACAGGTGAAACACCGCTCGTACGGTGGGACGGTTAACAGCGCTGTTCGGCGCGGCGGCGCGCTGCTGATGACACGTGCGGCGGGCAACGGATGGTATTGGCGGTGGTCTCGTCGCAGTCGTCGAGGAACCGCTCGAGTTCGCGCAGCGCTTGACGAGGTTCGCCGCGCGCTGGGCGTCGAGCGTGCTCTGGCGAGGCAGTGTGGGGCCGTTGGTGTCTACCGTCGGCGGTCGATATTCGGCACGTCCGTCCATGGCCGGCCGGTCACCACGAGAGGACAGCATGGGCATCCGCCTCAACGGCATCGTCATCGACACCACTGACCTCGACCTGCTCGCCCGGTTCTGGATCGGGCTGCTCGAACTGGAGATCACCCGCCGTGAGGATGACTGGATCAGCCTTGGCCCCGACCTCGCTCTCCAACTGGTCCCTGAGCCCAAGACCGTGAAGAACCGGATCCATTTCGATCTGATCGCCGATGACTTCGCCAAGGCCGTCGCCCGCGCCGCCGAACTGGGCGCCACAGCGGTCGGGGAGATGCATGAGGACCTCTGGCAGGTCTGGCAGGACCCGGAAGGCAACGAGTTCTGCATCTGCCTGTCGTGACCAGCAAACGATGGTCGGGAACTGGATTCGGCTCCGTCGGCTGGAGCAGTGCCGAAGGGACCTGCACGACCCGGCCCTGTGTGCCCGACCGGTGAGCGCGATCGCCGTCCGCTGGGGATTCCGTGACGCGGCACACTTCAGCCGTACGTTCCGGGCTACCTACGGAGTCCCTCCTGGCGAGTACCGAGCGGCGGCCATCGCCGGGGTCACGCTGTGAGCGGTGAACTCCAGCACACCTTCATCGGGTCCCGGTACCAGCGTGCCGTATCCCTTCTGGAGTTGTCGACGGTGATGCCTTCGACCAGGACGATGACCAGCTCACCTGTGTGAGCAGTTCAATCACCGTCCAGTGGATGTCCAGTCCTGCCGCATAGCTTGTGGTCGCTGGCTGATGGTTCGCCAAGTGGATCACGCCGCAATCCCTTTACCACGCCACACGCTCACCGGGAGGAACAACCCATGAAAGCTAGGATCAAGAAGAGGATGGCCGCGGCCGTCGCGGGCGCGACCGCCGTGGCGGCACTCGTTGTGGGAACCCCGAGCACCAGCTACGCCGCGCCCCCGAGCCTGCGGGCATTCGGGATCTCGAGTGACGGCACGTTAATGGCCACGTTCACCACCGACAGACCTCAGGTGCTCGACTGGTTCCGGCTCATCACCGGGCTCAGCGGCGACACCGCCCTGATCGGGATCGACTACCGCGTGCAGGACGGCCTGATGTACGGCGTCGGCAACAAGGGCGGCATCTACACGATCAAGACCCCGCCCGCGACACCGGACGTGGTGGTCACCAAGGTCTCCCAGCTCAGTGTCGCGCTGTACGGCACGAACTTCGGGGTCGACTTCAACCCCGCGGCCGACCGGCTGCGTGTGATCAGCGACAATGGCCAGAACCTGCGGCACAACCTCGCCGACCACTCCACGATCGAGGACACCATCCTGACCACCCCGCCCATCAGCGGGCCGACCAGGGGCGTCACTGCCGCCGGCTACACGAACAACGACCTGGACCCGAACACCGCGACCACGCTGTTCGACATCAACACGACCCTGGACCAGGTCGCCATCCAGTCACCGGCCAACAACGGCACGCTGGCCCCGACCGGCAACCTCAGCCTGGATGCCGGCGCCAACGCGGGCTTCGACATCTACACCGACCTGACCAACGGCAGGGCGACCTCGTTCTCGGCCTTCGCCACGCTCACTCGGGCGGGCGCCTCGACGTCGACGCTCTACACCGTCGACGTGCTCACCGGGTCCCCGGTCAGCGTGGGGCAGTTCCCGGTGGCCATCACCGACATAGCCATCGCACTCGACACGAACTGACACCCCCGATCAGTAACGGTGAGCCCGCCCCACAGTCACCCCCGGCGGGCTCACGGGTCGCAAGGGCCTGGCGGGCGCGCTCGGCGCCCGCGCGGGCGCGGGCCAACTGGTCGTGCTCGTCGGTGCCGGCCGCGACCGTCGCGGCGGTGGAGTGGTGGACGAGTGCCTCGTCGTAGTGGCCGCCGCCGTGGAGTGCCTCGGCGAGGCCGTTGAGGGCGGAGGCCTCGCCGTAGCGTTCCCCGTTCTCACGGAACAGTTCGAGGGCGTGCCGATGGTGATCGGCCGCGCTCTCGAACGCCCTCTGCTCCAGCCTGATGTCGCCGAGGCCGGACAGCGCGTACGCCTCGCCGCCGTGGTGTCCGAGGAGCCGGAAGAGAGCGAGGGCCTGCCGCTGGTGGTCGGCCGCCTCCTCGTACCGGCCCAGCCGCAGGAGGGCGTTGCCGAGGTGGGAGAGGGTGCGCGCGCGGCCGATCCGGTCACCGGTCAGGTCGTGGAGGGCGAGGGCCTGCCGCTGGTGGTCGGCCGCCTGCTCGCACTGGCCAAGGCGCAGGCAGACGTTGCCGAGGTTGGTCAGTGTGCGTGCCTGGCCCACCTGGTCCCCGGTCTCCCGGTAGAGGGTGAGGGCTTGTTGATGGTCGCGTGCGGCGTCGCGGAGGCGGCCCAGCCGCCAGTGGAGATTACCGAGGTTGGACAGGGTTCTGGCCTCCCCCGTGCGGTCCTCCGTCCGGCGGTGCAGTTCCAGGGCTCGTACGAGGTGGTCCGCGGCCGATCCGGCGTCGGCGAGCCGCCAGTGCACGACACCGAGGTTGGTCAGTGCGTGGGCCTGTCCCCTCAGGTCACCGGTCGTCTCGGCGGCGCGCAGGGCGTGGCGGTGGATCTCCAGGGCCTCGGTGTGGTGACCAGCGTCGAGGTGGCGGAAGAGGAGGGCGGCCAGGCGTACGGCGTGCCCGGGGCTGCCGCGGTCCGCGGCCACCGCGCAGATGGCGGCCAGGGTGGGGCGCTCGGTGTCCAGCCAGGCCCGTGCCGCGTCCGGGTCGTCGGCGATCGGAGGGGCGTACGCCGGTGGCGCGACAGTGGGTCTGTGGTGCCGCTCGGCGGGGTAGAGGGCGTCCATGGCGGCGGCGGCCGTGCTCAGGTAGTGGTCGAAGAGGCGGGTCAGCGCGGCCTGCCGGTCGGCCTCGGAGTCATGCGTACGGGCCAGGCGGTACGCGTAGGCGCGCAGCAGGTCGTGCGTGCCGAACCGGCCGGGCCGGGCGGGCTGCAGGAGGTGGGCGCGGGCCAGCAGCGCTAGCGTCCTGGCGGCCCGGTCCGGGCCGTCACCGATGGCGGCCGCCCGCTCCTCGCCCGGCGCGTGGCTCGGCACCTCGTGCGGTGCGTGGCCCGGCTGCTCCTCGCTCGGCGCGTGGGCCAGTCCCTCGCCCGGTTCCTCGCGCGGTGTGTGGGCCGTCCCCTTGCCCGGCGTGTAACCCGGCCCCTCGCCCGACCCCGGCGTGTCGCCCGGCGCGTCGCCCAGCAGGGCGGCGACGGCGTGGGCGTCGGCCTCCGGCCCGGGGTGCAGGCTCAGCAGGCGGAAGGTGCGGGCGGCGGGGGCGGGAAGATGCTGGTACGACCAGGAGAACACCGCCTCCACCGCCGCGCGTGGGTCGCCGCCCGCGTCCAGAAGATCCAGTCGCCGCTGCAGGTCGGCCAGCTCCGTCACCAGGTCCGCCAGCGGCAACGGCAGGCGGGCGACGGCGAGTTCGGCCGCGACCCGGAGCGCCAGCGGGAGCCGTACACACTGGTCGGCCAGGGCGGCGGCCGGCCCCGGCTCGATGTCGACCCGCGCGCCGACGAGCGTCCGTAACAGGGCGACCGCGTCGGGCAGCGGGAGCGGGCCCAGGCCGATGCGGCGGGCGCCGTGCAGGGCCACCAGGCCGGACAGGCTGTCCCGGCTGGTGACCACGACCGCGCAGGACGGCGAGCCGGGCAGCAGTGGGCGGACTTGCTCCTCGGACAGGGCGTTGTCCAGGACCACCAGCATCCGCCGGTCGGCCATCTCGGTCCGGTACCGGCTCGCGCGGTCGTCGACGTCGAGCGGGATCGCGTCACCGGCCACCCCGAGGACGGTGAGGAACCGGGTGAGGGCGTCACCGGGCGGCATGGGGTGGTCCGGATCGTAGCCGCGCAGGTTGACGTAGAGCTGGCCGTCGGAAAACCGGTGCCGCGTGCGGTGCGCCCAGTGGACGGTCAGCGCGGTCTTGCCCACCCCGGCCGTGCCGGAGACCACCGAGACGGCCATCGCCGTCGGACTTCCGCCCGTCCTGCTCAACAGCCGGTCGAGGGCCGACAGTTCCGTGTCCCGGCCGGAGAAGTCGGGCACGTCCGCGGGTAATTGCGCGGGGAGCGCCCCGGCGACGTCCACCGGGACCGGGCCGGAGACCGCGTCCCAGTCGGAGACATGCCCGTGGCCTTGGCCATGGTCGGGGGCCGGAGCGCGAGGACGCCCCGTGCGGCGGCGCAGCACGGCCGCATAGGCCTCGGACAGTTCAGGGCCGGGGTCGACACCGAGCTCATCGGCCAGTCGGCGGTGGCTTCGCCGGTAGACGGCGACCGCCTGGTCGCGTCGGCCGACGGTCTCGTACGCCCGGATGAGCCGGGCCTGGGCGTCCTCATCCAAGGGCTGCGCGGCTGCGGCCTCCTCCAGGACGGGGAGCACGTCGGCGCTCTTTCCCGCCGCGATCATGGCTTCGCCGTACTGGGCGATCACGCCACGACGCTCCCCGGCCAGTGCGACGAGCATCGGGTGGGCGGAAAGGAACGGCAGGTCGGCGAGGGGCGGTTGCTGCCACAGCCCGAGCGCGTCGGCCAGCAGCGCCGCGGCACGCTCCTGGCCGCCGTCCCGCCGTGCGGTCTCCGCCGCGGCGACCAGGCCCCGGAAGCGCAGCAGATCGATGGCGCCGTACGGAACGCGCAGCGCGTAGCCGTCGCCGAGCCGGGGCAGCACCGCGCTGGGGGCGCGAGGCTGCCGCCCGGGCTCCAACAGTCGGCGCAGGTGCTTGATGTGGGTCTGGATGACGTTTGCCGCGGTCGCCGGTGGCCGTTCGCCCCACAGGGCGTCCGCGAGTCCGGAGTACGGCAGTTGCTGTCCACGGGACACGGCCAGCAGGGCGAGGATCGCGCGGCGCTGGGGCGAGCCGAGGGCGAGGCGTGTGCCGTCCCGCCAGGCGCAGACCGGCCCGAGTACCTGAACGCGCATGAGCTCCCCCGCCCCGCCGTTTTACAATTCCCTCACCTTTCCCTTTCTCTATCGCCATCAGAGGTATATCCGGAAGGCTTATTCCGGCCCACTGCGGCACTGCGGCACTGCGGCTCACCTCCGCTCGCGCGGAGAGCATGCTTCGAATTCCCCGCTAGGAGCGTGTCTCAGTAACCGGCAACCCGCCTGCGGTTCGTGATCATTGGTGCGGGATCATCACGGTATGCATGGTGGCGATGGGCACACCGCCCACGGCCAGTACCTGTACATGCTGGACGGCAATGCCTACAACAACGCTTCGCCATGAGGAAGCCCGTACCGCAGGGAAGTTCCAGCGGCTTCGGACCCGCTCCCCACGATGGTCCTGTACGGCTTCCCGGGCCCCGACATCTGTGCCCGGGAAGCCGTACAGGACCAGCTCGTAGACCCGGAAGCGCTGGTCAGAGCGTGTGGGAGCCAGCAGGCTCGAGATCATGAACCGCCAGACTCCGGCATCACTTCCCACCGGCCAACGTCCCCTCGACGAGCGCTCGTTCGCGATGCAGTTCACATCGACTCCGCGCGGCGCGCGGCTCGCGCGCCGCCTGGTCTCGCACCGGCTCCACGCGTGGGGCCACCCGTACGCATCGGACACCAACCACACCCTGACGCTGATCGCCGCCGAGCTGGTGGCCAACGCGGTGCGCCACGGGCACGTACCCGGCCGGGACTTCCTGCTGCGCCTCGCCATGACCGCGTCGGTCCTCCGTATCGAGGTGAGTGACACCCGCACGGAGAGGGTCGTCCCGCCCACGGCTCCCGCGGTCCCCTCCCCGGACGCCGAGTCGGGCCGCGGTCTCCTTCTCGTCTCCCAACTCGCCACCGTCTGGGCTGTCACCGCCCGCAAGGGCGCCCCGGGAAAGACGGTCTGGGCGGAGATCGCCCTGGTCTGACCGCCCCTTTCGGCCGGCCCCCTCCCGGCTGCCGGGTGCGCGCTACCGGGTGAGCGATTCCAGACCGCCGCGGTTGCGGTCCCCGTCCACACCGTCTCGTCGGCGTGGACCTACCACTCCTGGAATCTGGCCACGCCCCCCGCCCGCACCTCGATCTCGTAGCGGCCGTCGGTCTCGCCGTCGTTGTAGATGTTCGGAACCTGGAACGTTCGCTTCTGCGGCTCGGGCACCTCCTGGCCGCCGTCGCCCCGGCGCGGCTCGCCCTCACCCTGCGCGCCCTCACCCGGCTGCGCGCCCTCGGAAACCCACGGACCGGGATCGTCGGACGGCGGTCCGTCGGACGGCGGTCCGTCGGGCTGCCCGGCGGGCGTGAACGGGAGCAGCGGTGGGGAGTCGTCGTTGACCAGCAGCGAGGAGGCGAGGATCAATCCGCCCACGGCGCTCACCCCGAGCACACCGGCGGCACGTGTCTCCCGCCTGTCCGTGAGGCGCCGCAACCCTCTGCGCGGGGCGGCCCTGTGGCGCCCGCCGGCCTTCGGGGGTGCCGGAGGCGGACCGGCGAGGGGCGGCGGGCCGACCGGCGGGTCTGCCGCTCCCGCCCACAGCGGATGCCCCGCCCCGGAGGGCGTGGCGTTCTCCGGCTGCGCGCTGCGCGCCCACAGCGGCTCCACCACCTCCGCCGGCGGCGCGGGGTACAGAAGTCCCGGCCCCCCTCGCACCTCTCCCGCGGCCGGTTCGCCGCGGGAACGCCAGGACGCGGGCGGAATTCCATCCCAGTCCTGCTCGTCGAACGCGCGGAGGTCGGCGCGTGCGGCGTCCAGGGCGTCCAGCACAGCCTGGAAGGAGTCCATGATCTCTTGCGCGCCGGCGGGACCTGAACCGGGCACGCGCTGCAGTTCGGTGTCGTCGACTCTCACCGGCAGTCCTCTCAACCAACGTCCATAGGTGGCCGGGGCGGGTCGGGGACACCGCCCGGGTCGAGTGTGTTGTCAGGCGATACGCAGCCCGAGCGGCCCTGACTCATTCCGCCCGCTGCGAATCGGCACACATCTCGGTTCTTCGCGCCGGGCGCCATGCCACGGCCTTCGCGCCGGCCGCCAGGCGTAACGAGGCGCGAGGGCCGAGATCGGCGCCGTGGCGGCTGAGTTGGGCGGTGCACTCTTCGCGGACACTGCGCACGAATCGTTCCGCGTAGGCGTTCGCTGCGGGAAGGCGGGAGGGGTCTTCACCACCTGTACGGCTTCGGGGGTGAAGACCATGTCGAAGGCTCCGGGTCGCCAGGTGAGCCAACCCCTTCCCTGCGGCAGATGCATATACCACAGCGGCACTCATGCTTCCTGGCAATCGGCTACGAGACCTTGGGATGCCCTACACTTAGGTTTCCCTAAGTTCGCGATCATCAAGATCCCCCGCCACGTCGAAATGGATGCGATGTCAGCTGCCACAATCAGCAGCCCAAGACGCGTTCTGGTCAGCCGCCGCATCGGCTGGACGGCCGCGGCCGTAGTCGCGCTGCTGCTTGCGGTGCTGCTCAGCCTTGCCGTCGGCGCCCGCCAGATCGCCCCGAGTGAAGTCTTCGATGCCTTGCTGTACGGCGGCACGAGCGAAGCTGCCGAAGTCGTACGGTCAATGCGGGTGCCCCGGACCGTCGTCGGCCTGATGGTCGGCGCGGGCCTGGCCCTGGCGGGCACGGTGATGCAGGGCATCGCCCGCAATCCCATCGCCGACCCCGGTGTCCTCGGCATCAGCCAGGGCGCGGCGGCGGGCGTGGTGCTGGCCATCGCGTTTGCCGGGGTGCACACGCTCTCCGGCTATGTGTGGTTCGCCTTCCTCGGAGCCGGAGTTGCGTCGGTGGCCGTCTATGCCGTCGCCTCCAGCGGGCGTGGCGGGGCGAGCCCCGTGAAGCTGGCCCTGGCCGGCGCAGCCATCAACGCGCTGCTCATCTCCGTCATCCAGGGGATCTTGACGACCGACGCCGCCACGCTGGACGAGTTCCGCTTCTGGCAGGTCGGCTCGATCGCCGGGCGGGACGCGGTGGTGGCCGGTCAGATCTGGCCGTTCCTCGTGGTGGGCGCGGTCCTGGCGCTGTCGGTGGCACGGGGTCTTGACGCCCTGGCGCTGGGCGAGGACGTCGCCAAGGGGCTCGGGCAGAACGTGGCGACCGTACGGATCGTAGGCGGCATCGGCGCGACGGTGCTCACGGGCGTGGGGGTCTCGGCCGCCGGGCCGATCGCGTTCGTGGGCCTTGCGGTGCCGCACATCGCGCGCGCGATCGTGGGCACTGATCACCGGTGGGTGCTGCCGATGGCGGCGCTGCTCGGCCCGGTCATGCTGCTCGTGTCGGATGTCATCGGCCGGATCGTCTTCCCGCCGGGCGAGGTGCCCGCGGGTGTGATGACAGCCCTGATCGGCGTGCCGTTCCTGATCGCCATGGTCCGCCGCAAGGCGGTGAGCGCATGACGACCTCTCTTATCGGGCGCCCGGCGGCCGTACGCCCCGCCGGGTACGCGCTCGTCAGGCGTGGACGTGGATCCTTCCTCGTCCATCGGCGCGCGGCAGTCGTCGGCGGTGCCCTCGCCGTGCTGACCGCGGCCGTGTGCGTCGCGTACCTCTGCCTCGGCGAGACCTCCGTCGCGCCGGCCGACGTCCTGAACGTGCTGGCCGGCCGGCCGTCGTGGGCCGAATTCATCGTGAGCGAGCTGCGGCTGCCGCGGCTGGCCCTCGGGTTGATGGTCGGTGCCGCCTTCGGGGTCGGGGGCGCACTGATCCAGACCGTCGCCCGCAACCCGCTCGCCAGCCCCGACATCATCGGTGTCTCCCAGGGCGCAAGCGCCCTGACCATCGGCGCGCTGACTTTCGGCGTCGGCTCGTTCAGCGTGCTGCCGTACTTCTCGGTCGCGGGCGGGGTGGCCGCCGCCGTTCTCGTCTATCTCTTCGCGTGGCGCGGCGGGCTGCACGCGGCGCGGTTCGTGCTCATCGGCATCGGTATCGCCATCGCATTGCGGTCCGTCATCCACCTTTTCATCACCAAGGGCGAGTATCTGGTCGCCCATCAGGCGCAGGTGTGGCTGACCGGCTCGCTCAACGGGCGTGGTTGGGACGAGGCCGCACCGCTCGGCTGGACGCTGCTCGCCCTGGTGCCCTGTGTGGTCTGGGCCGCACGGGCACAGCGCAGCGCCGCCTTCGACGACGACACCGCCACCGCGCTGGGCGTACCGCTGCAGCGGACCCGGCTCGGGCTGGCGCTGCTGGGCGTCTTCCTCGCGTCGGTGGCGACGGGTGCGGCCGGCCCGGTGGACTTCGTGGCGCTGCTCGCCCCGCAGATCGCCCGCCGGCTGACGCGCACGGCGCAGATCCCGCTGCTGTGCTCGGCGCTGCTCGGCGCGCTGATCGTGGTGGCCGCCGACTTGCCGGCGCGCCTGCTGTTCGCGCCGGTCGAGCTGCCCGTGGGTGTGCTGACCGCCGCCGTCGGTGCGCCGTATCTGATCTGGCTGATTGTCCGCAGCCGTACTGGAGGAAAAGCGTGACCGAGAGCAGGCTCACAGCCCGCGACCTGACCCTGGCCTACGACGAGCGCACGGTCGTGGAGGACCTCGACCTGGACATCCCGCACGGCCAGGTCACCGTCATCGTCGGCCCCAACGCCTGCGGCAAGTCCACGCTGCTGCGCGCACTCGGACGGCTGCTCAGGCCCCGGCGCGGCTCGGTGCTTCTGGACGGTACGGAGCTGGGCCGCATACCCACCCGCACGATCGCGCAGTCCATCGGACTGCTTCCACAGACCCCGGTCGCGCCGGAGGCGATCACGGTCGCCGATCTCGTCTCGCGCGGCCGCCAGCCGCACCAGCGCTGGTGGCAGCAGTGGTCGGAGGAGGACGAGCGTGCGGTCACTGACGCCATGGACCGCACCGATGTGACGGCCCTCGCCGAGCGGCCCGTCGACGAGCTGTCCGGCGGTCAGCGGCAGCGCGTGTGGATCGCCATGGCGCTCGCCCAGGAGACCGATGTGCTCCTCCTGGACGAGCCCACCACCTATCTGGACATCTCCCACCAGGTGGAGGTGCTGGACCTGGTGCGGCAGCTCAATCGCGAGCGTGGCCGGACGGTCGTCGCGGTGCTGCACGACCTCAACCAGGCGGCGCGGTACGCCGACCATCTGGTGGCGATGAAGGCGGGGCGGATCGTTGCCCAGGGATGCCCCTCGCAGATCGTCACGGTGGATCTGGTACGCGACGTCTTCGGCCTCGAAGCGGTCGTCGTGCCGGACCCGGTGACCGGCAGCCCGCTTGTCGTCCCCGGCAGCCCGTGGCGGGCGGACGCCCCCGCCACTGCCGTCGCAGCGGCAGAGGCCGGCTGAACTCTTCGACCGGCTGGTTCGGTGTACCACCACTTCGTCGTCGCCAGATCGGTCGAGTGAAACCTCAGGGTGGTCGGTCCTCGCACCATGTGCTCCCTGCATCACCACGCATACGTGTGCGCGCAGTCCGGGGAATCGGGGTCGTGGGCACGGTGCCGATTCGGGGAGTGGCAGGCACGGGCCCCTGGGCCGATGCGCCGTGTGCCGCGAACCGGCGCCGGTTCGGCGCTCCGTGAGCCAGCCCCCGTCGTCGTAGTCCGAGTTGTGATCCGGACCGGCCTTGCCCCCCAACTCTGCATAAGGTTAGCTTTACCTAAGTTCACCCCCCGCGCTGAGCCGTGCACCCGTAAGAAAGGCCTCCATTCATGTCCCCATCCCTCAGTCGTCGCGCCGCAGCCGTTGGTGTCGTTGCCGTGCTCGCCGTCACCGCCACCGCGTGCGGGTCCGGCAAGGACGACGCGAAGGCATCCGCCGAAGGTGGAACGCACGCCGTGACGACGGCCATGGGCAAGGTGAACGTGCCCGAGAAGCCCAAGCGCGTGGTGGTGCTGGACACCGACGCCCTCGACTCGGCCATCACCCTCGGCGTCAAGCCGGTCGGTTCCGTCACGGCCGAGGCCGGCGCGCCGATGTCCACCTACCTCCCCAAGGACCAGATCAAGGGCATCAAGGAGGTCGGGCTGATCGCCGAGCCCAACCTGGAGGCAATCAGCGGTCTGAAGCCGGACCTGATCCTGAGCAGCAAGGAGCGCGACGAGAAGAGCTACAAGGAGCTGTCGAAGATCGCGCCGACCGTCTTCACCGAGACGACCGGCCCCACCTGGCGGGAGAACTTCGAGCTGCACGCCGACGCGCTCGGCAAGAAGGACGAGGCGAAGAAGGTCGTCGCCGACTACGAGTCGCATGTGAAGGAGCTGACCGCCGCGCTCGGTGGCGCGGAGAAGGCGAAGAAGACCAAGGTCGGCTTCGTCCGCTTCGTCGAAGGCGCGGACACCCGCCTGTACATGAACGACACGTTCGTCGGCAGCATGCTCAAGGACCTGAAGGCCGGCCGCCCCGCCAACGTGGACAAGACCGGCTTCTCCCTGGACGTCAGCCCGGAGCGGATCGACGAGGGCAACTCCGACGTCATCTTCTACTCCACCTACGGTGACCCGAAGAAGGCCAAGGAGACCAGCATCACCGGCGGCAGCCTGTGGAAGAAGCTGGACGCCGTGAAGAACGACAAGGCGTTCAAGGTCGACGACAACCTGTGGATGCTCGGCATCGGCTACACCGGAGCCGACCAGATCCTCGACGAGATGGAGAAGAACCTCAAGTAACGGCGGTATGGGAGCGCACGACTGCGGCCCAGGCCACGGATGTTCCGTGGCCTGGGCCGCAGTCGTATCAGGCAGGCCCCCGAACCGCAGGAAGAACTCGGGACTTCACAGGCGTTCGAAGCCGCGGACCCGCTCCCAGTCCGTGACCGCCGTCTCGAAGGCGGCCAGTTCAGTACGGGCGGCCTGCGCGTAGTGGCCGACGACCGCCTCGCCGAAGACCTTGGCCGCGATCTCGCTGGTCTCCCACCGGTGCAGAGCCTCGGTGAGCGTGGTGGGCAGCCGCGGCACCGACGGATCGGCCAGGGCGTTGGCCGTGTGCGGCTCCGTGAGCGGGAGGCGGTTCTCGATGCCGTACAGCCCGGCGGCCACTGCGGCGGCGACGGCGAGGTACGGATTGGCGTCCCCGCCGGGCACCCGGTGCTCGATGCGCAGGGAGTGGCCGGAGCCCACGACGCGCACCGGGCAGGTCCGGTTGTCGCGGCCCCAGGTGATGCCGGTGGGGGCGAACGAGCCCGGCCGGAGGCGCTTGTACGAGTTGATGTTCGGCGCCATCAGCAGCGCGAAGTCGGCGAGGCAGGCGAGCTGGCCTGCCACGAAGTGGCGCATCAGCTCGGACATGCCGTCCTCCGCCGCCGGATCGGCCAGCGCCGCCGAGCCGTCCGTGCCGCGCAGCGACAGGTGGATGTGGCAGGAGTTGCCCTCGCCCTCGTCGAACTTGGGCATGAAGGTGAGCGCGACGCCCTCCTGCGCGGCGATCTGCTTGGCGCCGTTCTTGAAGACGACGTGGTTGTCGCAGGTGACCATCGCCTCGTCGTAGCGGAAGACGATTTCGTACTGGCCGGCGTGGCACTCGGCGCGGGCGGTCTCCATGGTGAGCCCGGCGCGCACCATCTCCCGGCGGATGCGGCGCACCACCGGCTCGATCTCGGCGAGCCCCTGGAGGGAGTAGTCGACGTTGTAGGCGGTGGTCGTCTCCAGGCCGTGGTAGCGGCGGTCCCAGGCATCCCGGTACGACTCGCGGAAGACGAGGAACTCCAGCTCGGTGCCGGTGAACGCGGCCAGTCCGCGCTCGGCGAGGCGGTCGAGCTGGGTGCGCAGCACCTGGCGCGGTGCCACCTCGACCGGTTCGCCGCCCGGCCATACGGCGTCGGCGAGGACGAGCGAGGTCCCCGGGTCCCAGGGGAGGGTCCGCAGCGTGGCCGGGTCGGGGCGGAGGACGAAGTCGCCGAAGCCGACGTTCCAGGCGTCGATGGCGTAGCCGGGTCCGGTTCCCATCTCGACGTCGGAGGCGAGGAGGTAGACGCAGGCGCCGAAGCCCTGTTCGGCCGCCTCGTCCAGGAAGTACGGGACGGACAGCCGACTGCCCTGGAGCCGCCCCTGGAGGTCCGGGACGCCGACGATCACTTCCTCGACGCGTCCGGCGTCGGCGTCGGCGCGCAGCCGTTCATACGGCGAGGTGTTCGGTGACGTACTCATATCTGCTCCTGGGGGACGGCGGCGGTGGCGAGGGGGTTGGAGAGGGTGCCGTGGACGACGTCGAAGCCCTCGTCCTTCTCGGCGCGGTCGTGGAAGCCGCCGCCGAGCAGCTGTTCACGGTTGAGCGCCACCCGGTCGAACTCCGGGGCGAGCAGGCCGAAGTCCTCGAAGCGCTCGGCCAGCTCGGGGAAGCGGGCGTGGTAGCGCTCGATCTCCGCGCGGACCATGGCCCAGAACTCCTCCTCCGGCACGCCGAGATGCTCGGCGGCCAGCGGGGCGAAGAACCGGAAGTGGCCCGCGAAGATCGCGCTGAGCAGCGAGTGGGCGAGCTCGCCGGCGGGCCAGCGCAGCAGCAGCGCGTCGGCGCGCTCGGAGAGGGCGGCGTACTCCGGGTGGCTGCCGGGCAGCAGGTTGACGTCCTCGGCGAAGTCCTTGACGGCGATGCCGATGGGGGTGTCGGCGGCGTCGTAGAGGACGACGGTGTTCTCGCCGTGCGGGCAGTACGCCACGCCGTACCGGTAGAGGTAGTGCAGCAGGCCGGGCAGCAGGGCGCGGAAGAACTGGTCCAGCCAGGCGCGGGGCTCGAGCCCGGACCTGTCGACCAGCTCGCTGACCAGGGCGCGACCGTCCGAGCCGACCTTGAGCAGTGCGGCCATGGTGCGGGCCTGCTCACCTTCGCGGAGCAGTGCCGCGACCGGCTCGCGCCAGACCGCGCCGAGGAGTTCGTGGTAGCGGTACGGGGCGTCCTTCACGGACTCGTACAGCGGGTGGTGCACGGCTACGCCCGCCACCTCGCCGAGCGGATGGAAGCGCAGTTCGTCGCGGAGGTGCGGGTCCGCGTCGCGGACGGTGTGCAGCCAGGCGCTCACATCGGGCGCGGCCTCGATCGGCTCGGTCGACAGGCCGCGCCAGACGAGGGTGTTACGGATGAACAGCGGCACCTTCACATTGCGGCGCTGCGGATGGTCCAGGTTGGCCAGGGTGCGGATGGACTGCAGCGGCCGGTAGCGGTCCGGGCCCTCGCCGAGCAGCACGATCCGGCCGTCGGCGAGATAGGGGGCGAAGAGGGTTGCGACGGCCTCGTCCCAGTGGAAGGGATGCACGGGCAGCCAGCAGAAGTCGGCGGTGTCGTAACCGGTTTCGGCACACGCCTCCTGAAGGGTGGCCGCGAACTGCTTGCGGGTGTCCTCGTCCAACTCCTCGGCCAGGAGGGTTTCGGCGTCCAGGCCGGGGACGCCGGAGTAGGAGGCGAGGCCGGTGTGGACGCCGGCCCAGAGCAGGTGCACCGAACCCGCCGCCTCGGGGGCGTAGGCGGCGGCGTCGGCGGCGGAGAAGCCCAGCCGTCCCTTGTTGAGCAGCATGCACGGGTGGCCGTCCTGATGGGCCTCGAGGTCGAGGTGGTCCAGGTCGGCGAGGTCGGCGGCGGGCAGGCCGCGGGCGATGACCTCGGCCTCGGCCCGCCGGGTGGCGGTGAGTTCGCGCAGCACCTCGGCGGTGGTGGGGCCGTCCCAGCCGAGGACTGGGCGGGCGTCGAGCAGCAGCCGCTCGGGCCCGGCCTCGTCATCGGCGGAGGCGGGGTGACGCCGCAGGGTGCCGGGTACGAGCCGCCAGGTGCCGAAGGTGCCGCGCGCGGCCCGGAAGGTCCAGTGGACCCCGTCGGCGAGGTCCAGTCGGTACGCGTCGGGGGCACTGGCCGACGGGTCGGGCTCGGGGACGAGCAACTCCTCGTAGGCGAACTCCGCTACGGCCTTGACGAGCAGCCGTCGGCCCGCCTGCGCCCAGGCCTCACGTGCGGTGCGGTTCATCGGTGATTCTCCTCGGAGTACGCGGGGGAGCCGTGGGAGGCGGGTGCGGTCAGGGCAGGCGTGGGGCCGTCGTCGGATTCCGGGGCAGCCGAGACCGGCCCGGCCTGCCGCGGGATGGCAGGTTCCGCCGCTCCGGCCTCCGGCCCGACGGAGCCGGAGGCGGCCGATGCCGGGGCGGCCTCGCTCCGGGTGCGCTTCAGGGCCAGGACGACGGCGCACACCTGTACGGCCGCGGCGACGGCCAGCGGCAGCGCCAGGTCGTGGGAGACCGCGGCCGTGGCGGCCAGCGGCGCGGCGAGCAGACCGGCGGAACGGGCGGTCTCCACGGCGGTGAACGCCGGGCCCTTCGTACCGGTCGCGCGGAACATCCGCAGCTCGACGGCGACCTGGCCGAGGCCGAGACCGATGCCGTACAGCAGTCGGCTGCCGACCAGCCCGGGCAGTGAGTCGGCCAGCCACGTCCAGGCGAGCCCGGCCGTGCCCACGGCCAGGGCCAGCGGCAGCAACCGGTCACCGAGCAGGTCGTGGCAGCGGCGCACCGCGGGCAGCACGGCCAGCGCGGAGACGCTCGGCAGGAAGAACAGCACCGCGGACCCGACCGAGCCGCTGCCGAGGCTGTCGGCGAACTCGGTGAAGAAGGGGCGTGCCACGTTGACCGAGAAGTCGAACGCGACCCCGATCAGGGCGGCGTAGGCCAGCATCATGAACCACGGGAGGCGGCTCGCCGAACGCGCACCCCGGGCAGCCGCGACGGTCTCGGCACGCACCGCGTCCGACGTGCCGTCGGTGTCCTGGACGTCGTCGTCGACCGCGGAGCCTTCGGCCTTCAGGTCCGGGCGCCGGCCCAGGATGCGATAGGTGAGCACGGCCAGGAGGGTGTCCAGGACCGCGAACGCCGAGATGCCGATGCGCGGCTCCGGCAGGGCGAGCACCCCGGCTCCCACCATCGTCGAGACCACGACCGACAGGTGGAAGACGATCACGAGTGAGCAGATTGCGGACAGCCGGCCTTGTACACCCTCCGATTCGTCGCCGTGCTCGGCGATGAACGCCGGGTAGGCCAGCAGCAGTGCGCTGTTGGTCGCCACGATGAGCGTCGACAGCACCGTGTACGCGGCATAGCTGGGTGCCAGGCCGAGGAGCAGATCGAGAACGGCGGACCCGCACAGCCCGGCCAGCACCAGCTTGTGCAGCGGCCAACGCCGGGCCGCCAGCCCCCACAGCGGGAGGGCGGCGAGCCCGGCAATGCGGCAGATCCAGATGTACAGCCCTGTCGCCTCCGGATCCTCGATCCCGTACAGCCGCTCGAACAGCTGAGGGAGGAACGGCGTCAGAGCGGTCTCGGCGACCAGGTGGAGGCCGATCACGGATATCAGCACCGTCTTGGCGTGGCGCGTCGAGCCGCCCGGGGCCGACGGGCCGGCCTTCTCGGCGACGCTCATCGTGGTATCCCCGCCGGGGAGGTGACAGCTGCGGGCGGGACGGCTGCGGCGGGCTCGGTGGACGCGGGCGCCTGCGGTGTTCCGAAGGTGGTGAAAGCCTGCCGCGAGGCCACGGGCAGCACGGTGCGTCCGGCGGCGGCGTTGAGGATGGTCGCGGCGCGCCAGGCGCCGAGGGTGAGATCGGGGGCGCTCACGCCGTGTGTGTGCAGCTCGGCGTTCTGGACGTAGAGCGTGCCGGAGACGCGGGGGTCGAGCGCGACCCGGTAGTCCCCGTCGATCTGGTAGCGGCCCCGGTCGTCCCAGTCGACCAGGCCGGCCATCGCGTCCAGGAAGGCGGGGCGGGAGGCCGCGTAGCCGGTGGCGGCGACGACGGCGGAGGTCCGGATCTCGAAGAGCGACTCCTGCTGCTGATGCCGGCAGGTGAGCAGGTAGCCGTCGCCGTCGGCCGCGGCCGCGACGATCTCCACGCCCGGCTGCAGGGCGGCGCGCGGCTCACCGCCGCCGATGGTGCGCTCGTACAGCTCGTCGTGGATGTCGCCCAGCGTCTCCTCGCTCACGCCCTTGTAGAGCTGCCACTGCTCGCGCACCAGCCGCTCACGCGTGGCCTCGGGGAGGTGGCGGAAGTAGCGGATGTAGTCCGGGGTGAAGTGCTCCAGGCCGATCTTCGAGTACTCCATCGGCGCGAAGGCTGTGGTACGGGCCAGCCAGCGGACGTACGGACCGCCCTCGCCGTCGCCGTCCTGGTGGCGGAGCAGGTCGAGCGCGACCTCGGCGCCGGACTGCCCCGAGCCGATGACCGTGACGTCGTCGGCGGCGGCGAGCCTCGCCTGGTGGGTGCGGTAGTCGGCGCTGTGGAGGATGCGGCCGGCGTGGGTGTCGGTCAGAAGCGAGCGCAGCGGCTCGGGGACGACCGGGTCGGTGCCCACGCCGAGCACGACCTGGCGGGCCAGGACACGGCTTTCGGCGCCGGCGGCGGAGCGGTACACGACGGCGAAGGCGTCCGCTCCCTCGTCCCACTCCAGCGCGGTGACTTGGGCGTCGAAGCGGCAGGAGGACAGACGCTCGGCGACCCAGCGGCAGTAATGGTCGTACTCACGGCGCGGGATGTGGAAGCGCTCGGAGAAGAAGAACTTGAACATCCGCTCGTGGGAGCGGAGGTAGTTCAGGTAGGACCACGGGCTGGTCGGGTCGGCCATGGTGACCAGGTCGGCGAGGAACGGCACCTGCAGGGTCGTTCCCTCCATCAGCAGGCCGGGGTGCCAGGAGAAGGCCGGCTTGGCGTCGAGGAAGAGGGAGCGGAAGCCGGGGACGCCGTCGGCCAGGGCGGCCAGGGACAGGTTGAACGGGCCGATTCCGACGCCGACCAGGTCGTAGGGAAGGTTCTGGTCCGGGGAAGTCGAGGGGGCGGTCACCGCTGTGCCTCCGTGATGGCGTTGGGGAGATCGATGTAGACGGACTGGGTGTGGACGTCGCCGACGAGTTCGTCGAGACCGTCCACGCAGGTCAGGTAGTTGCCCTTGCAGCGCAGCGCGGGCGCGTCGAGCAGCAGGTCCAGCAGGCCCTTGGCGGCGGGCTCGGCCGTGCGCAGCCGCTCCAGTGCGCCGCGCAGCACGCGCAGCAGGTCGCCCTCGTCGGCCAGTCCGAGCGCGCCGAAGGCTCCGACGAGACCGAGGAGGTTGTTGATGCCGAGGTAGTAGGCCACCCGCTCGTCGACGAAGGCGTCGTCGAAGACCAGCTCGATGCCTTGCGTCGCGCCCGGCAGCAGCCGCTCCACCTCGGCGGTGCGGGAAGCGGCCAGGTAGTAGCCCTGGCTGTCCCGGTACCAGCCCGCGCGGGGCAGTCCGTGAGCGTTGAGGGCGACGAGGGTGTTCTGGTGGTGCGGCTCCAGGGCGATTCCGTACCGCGCCTGAAGGCGGATCAGGGGAATGACCAGCACGTCCAGATAGCGGGCGAGCCAGCGCTCCGACGCCTCGGCCAGACAGACACCGAGCGCGCGGGCGGCGCGATCGACGGCCGCGCACAGCAGGGCGCGGTGCCGGGGCGGGGTGCCGTCGCCCGGGCCGGTGCGCTCGGCCAGCAGACCGGCCACGCACAGCCCTTCGGGCTCGCCGGTACCGCCGCCCCGGAAGGGGTTGTCGCGGATGGCGGTCTCCAGACCCGTCTCCGGCCCGTCGGCGCCGACCGAGACCCAGGCGAAGTCGCGCAGGATGCCGAACTCGGGGTGCTCGGCGCGGAGCCAGTCCCCGGGGCCCGCGGCCAGCAGCTGCGCGGCCCGTACGCCGAGGCGCATCTCGCTGCGCAGGTTGTTCCGCCGGGAGTTGGTGATCCGCATGCCGAGGGACAGCTTCAGCATCACCTCGGCGTCCGGCCGCTGCACGGTCCGCACGGAGGAGGTGGGGTGCCAGTCCGGTCCGGCCGCGCCGAGCGGGCGCAGCAGCCCGGCGTCGATGAGCGCGGCGACCTCGGGACGGTCCAGCACCTCGCGGGCCTGCCAGGGGTGGGCGGGCACCGGGACCATGCCGTCGGGCAGGTCCAGCCGGGCGGCGAGCGGACGCAGCAGCTCGGCCGGGGAACGGCCGTCCGCGCTCTCGCCGACGACGACGTCGGGGTGCGCGGCGAACCAGTGCAGCGGGAAGGAGCCGCGCAGCTCGGGCGAGTACGCGTCCAGCTCGGTGTCGGATGCCTCCTCGCGGCTCTTGGGCGCCGGGTGGAACGGGTGCCCCAGCAGCAGCGCCTGCTCGCTGTCGAGGAACGGCGTCGGGCCCTGGGCGTCCTCGCCTTCGGCGCGTCGGCGTGCGATGTGCGTGGCGGTGCGCCGGGCGGAGTTCAGCACCCGGGCGGCGGCGTCGCCGCCGTGGTGCGGGAGCACACCGCGGCCCAGCGTGGTCTCCCGGATGAGCGCCGCCGCCACCAGCGCCGCGTCGGCCGGGAGGCGGCCGTCGTCCCCGGCGGTGACCAGCCGGGGCGTGCCGAAGCGGTGCCAGCCGGTGGCCGACCGGTACCGCACGGGCACCCACAAGGTCAGCTGACTGGCCGGCAGATTCAGCAGGAGGCCCTGGCCGGTCGCCGGGACCTCGGTGCCGGTCTCGCGTACGTACGCGCGCAGCAGCGTCTCCATCGCCGCCGCGTCGCCCGCGCGGAGCGCGTCCGGGTCGTCGAGCGGGTCGGGGCCGACGGCGGGCGCCGACGGTGGGGCCGCAGGCGTTGCGGCTGCGGGGATGTGTCCGGACCTCTCCGCGGACGTGCCCGCGACGGCGCCACCCGCGAGCACCGCGACATCTCCGGACTGCTCTCCCGCAGGCGCCACGGCAGCGGCAGCGTCCCCCCGGGCGGCTTGCCCGGATGGCTGCCCGGCGGGAGACGGCGATACGGCGCCTTCCCGGCGTGCGGCGGAGCTTGCGGCCGATCCCTCTACGGGCGGCAGCGCCGCCTCTGTCTGCCGGTCGTCGGTGGGCCGGTTCACAGGGCGTCCTCCTCGGCCTGGCCCGCCGCGGCGACCGCGTGGAGCAGCCGCTCGACCTCGGCAGCGGTGGTGTGCGGGTTGAGCAGGGTGAGCTTGAGGCGCACCCGGCCCGGGCCCTCGCCCGGGAGTTCGGTGCGGCCGACGACCGCCCGCCCCTCGCGCAGCAGTCGGCGCCGCAGCGCCGCGTTCACCCGGTCGATGTGCGCGGGCTCGGCGTCCTCGGGCAGATAGCGGAACAGAAATGCCGTCAGGACGGGGTCGGCGTGCAGTTCCAGCCGCGGGTGTGCGCGTACCGCCTGCGCACCGCTGCGCGCCAGCGCGTGGCAGGTGTCGACCAGGCGGCCCAGCCCTTCGCGGCCCAGCGTGCGCAGCGTGACGGCGATCTTGAACGCGTCGGCGCGGCGCGTGGTGCGCAACGAGAGGCCGAGCAGGCTGGGGTAGCCGGCCTCCTCGTCGTCCTGCGGGTTGAGGTACACCGCCCGCCGGGCGAGGGAGGCGTACGTCTCCGCCCGCCGGACCAGGAAGACGCCCGCGGCGACCGGCTGCCACCCCAGCTTGTGCCAGTCCAGGGAGACCGAGTCGGCCAGCGCGATGCCGTCCACCAGGTGGGCGAGTTCGTCGGAGAGCAGGGCGCCGCCGCCGTAGGCGGCGTCCACGTGCAGCCAGGCGCCGTATTCGGCGGCCAGCGCCGCGCAGGTGCGCAGCGGATCGACCGCACCGGTGTCGGTGGTGCCGGCGGTGGCCACGACGGCCACCGGCAACTCACCGCGCTCGACGCAGTCACGGAGGGCGGCGGCCAGCGCATCCGGCTTCATCCGCAGCTCGTGGTCGACCGCGACGGGCACGACCGCGTCCTCGCCGAGGCCGAGGAGGGCAGCCGACCGCTGCACCGAGAAGTGCGCGGTGGCGGAGGCGAAGATCCGCGGGCGTGGCCCGGCGCCTGGGGCTCCCCCCGCCGAAGGCAGGGGGAGCACACCGCTCAGCTCGACCTGACGCTCCGCTGTCCGGCCGAGCACCCGGTCGCGGGCGAGCATCAGGCCCATGAGGTTGGACTCGGTGCCGCCGGAGGTGATCACTCCGGTTGCCTCGGCCGGGTCGTAGCCCACCAGCTGCGCCAACTCCTGCAACAGCAGGGTCTCCAGGGCGGTAGCGGCGGGTGCCTGGTCCCAGGAGTCCTGGGAGGGGTTGAGCGCGGACACCGCCAGGTCGGCGGCGACGGCGACGGCCAGCGGCGGGCAGTGCAGATGCGCGGCGCAGGAGGGGTCGGCCGGGTCGGCGCTGCCGTGCGCCAGCAGTTCGGTCAGATGGTGCAGCGCGTCGTCACCGTCCGCCTCGGCGAACACCCGAGCGACCTCCGTGGCCAGCTCCTCGGGCGTCCCGGCGGGAAGCGGACCGCCGCGCCGCACAGCGCCCTTGGCGAGGGCCTCCAGCACGGCGTGCAGCAGGGGCTCGAGCGCGCCGGGTCCGCCCGGCCCGCCGGACAGCGCGGTCTTCCGGTTGCCGAACTCCGACGATGCGGCACTGCGCAGCAGTCCGGCCCACTCCTCATCGAGGGGGTCGGCTCCTGGGGAGGCGGGGTCCGGGGCGAGGCTCAAGCCCCCTCGGGCACGAGTGCCGTCGGCCTGCGGGGTACGCCTGCTGCGCATGCTCGCGACGTTGCGGACTGTTCCTTCCGGCGCGGCCTCTGTGTCGTACACATCCGGGGCAGCGCCGGAGCCGTCCGACGCGGGAGCGCTCGTGCCGTCGGTCACCCCGGACACACCGGTGGCCGACCGCAGTTCGTGGATCTTGCCCGTCATGCCTGCACTCCCGTGAACTGCGGTGCACTCACCGCGGCGATGGCGTCGGTCAGCCGGTCCAGCACCGTTTCGGCCTGCTCATCGGTGATGACCAGCGGCGGCAGGAGCCGGACGGTCGAGTCGTAGCGACCGCCCAACTCCACGATGAGGCCGCGCTCCAGGCAGGCGGCGCGCACCTGCGCGGCCAGCTGCGGGGCGACCGGCCGGGCGCCGCATGCGTCGGGCTCGGCCTCCGGGTCGACGAGCTCGACGCCGATCATCAGGCCGCGGCCGCGGACATCGCCGATCGCGGGGAGTTCGGTTCGCAGGCCCTCCAGCCGCGCCGTCATCCGGGCGCCGACGGTGGCTGCCCGCTCGGCCAAGCCCTCCTTGTCGACGTACCGCAGGGTGGCGGTGCCGGTGGCCATGGCCAGGGTGTTGCCGCGGAAGGTGCCCGTGTGGGCCCCGGGCAGCCAGCCGTCGTAGTCCTCGTGGTAGACGAGCACCGCGAGCGGCAGGCTGCCGCCGATCGCCTTGGACATCACCATCGCGTCCGGCACGATCCCGCTGTGCTCCACGGCCCAGAAGGCGCCGGTGCGCCCGACGCCGGTCTGCACCTCGTCGACGATCAGCGGGATCTCCCGCTCCGCAGTGATGCGGCGCATCTCGCGCAGCCAGGTGTCCGGGGCGGGTACCGCTCCGCCCTCGCCCTGCACTGCTTCGAGGATCATCGCGGCGGGCGGCACGACTCCGCCGTTCGGGTCGTCGAGCAGCCGCCCGGTGTACGAGGCCGACAGCTGTGCGCCGCGCTCCCCGCCGACGCCGAACGGGCAGCGGTAGGAGTACGGGTACGGCAGCCGGGTCACATCCGCGGCGATCCCTGGCACCGGCGTCTTCGTCCCGACACCGCCGGAAGCGGCCAGGGCACCCGCGGTCATGCCGTGGTACGCGCCGGTGAAGGCGAGCAGCCCGTGCCGCCCGGTGGCGGTCTGCATCAGCTTGAACGCGGCCTCCACCGCGTCCGTCCCGGCGGGCCCGCAGAAGTGGATACGGGCCTTGTCGGCGAAGCCGCTGGGCAGGGTGGCGAACAGCGCGTCGGTGAACTCGTCCTTCTCCGGGGTCGCCAGGTCCAGGACGTGCAGCGGGGCCCCGCTGCTGACGGTCCGCTGAATGGCCTCCAACACGACGGGGTGGTTGTGGCCGAGGGCCAGGGTGCCGGCGCCGGAAAGGCAGTCGAGGTAGCTGCGGCCGTCGGTGCCCTCGACCGTCATGCCCTGGGCACGGGCCGGGACGATCGGGAACGAGCGGGCGTACGTACGTGCCGAAGATTCCCGGGCGCGCTGACGCTCCAGGATGGCGTCCCCTCTGTTCGCGGCCTGTCCGGTGTCAGGGAGGTCGGTGGGGTGCACAGTCATGACTTACGGCTCCAGATGCTGAGGAGAGGGGGCGAACGGGCGCCGACGGCGGATGTAAGGGCTGGTGCGGCCCGGGCCCGCCGCGGCTCGTGGCTCTTGCGCCTCAGAGCAGGAGGCGGTCGGCGACGGGGTGGCCGAGGAAGCTGTGCATGGCGAACTCCCAGCCATAGGAGCCCGCGTACGGGAAGACGACCAGGTCACCGGCGCGCACCTGGTCCACCAGAACATCGCGCAGCAGGGTGTCCTCCGGCGTGCACAGCTCGCCGACGACCGTCACACGCGCCCGCTCGGCGGCCGGGCGCGGACAGCCCTCCGGCCAGTCCTCGACGGGCAGCACCGCGACGTTGTGCACGATGTCCCAGGACGTGGGGAGCTGGAAGTGGTTGATGCCGCCGCGCAGCACCACGAACCACTCACCGTAGGACGCCTTCACATCCGTCACCTCGGCGGCGTACCAACCGCAGTCGGTGACCAGGAAGCGGCCGGGCTCGAGCACCACCTTCACCCCCGAGGGCGGCTCGACCTCTCCGGCCAGCTCGCCGAAGCGGGCGACGTCGAAGGGCTTCTCGCCCTCGAAGGCGACGCCGATGCCGCCGCCGATGTCCACGTGCCGCAGGTCGATCCCCTTCTCCCGGGCGGTCCGCACGCTCCACTCCACGCACCAGCGCAGATACGCGGCATGAGCCTCGGCGTCGAGGTTGTTGGACGCGGCGTGGATGTGGAAGCCGACCAGGTCCAGGCCGGGCAGCCGGAGCGCCTCGCGCAGCACGTCGGGCACATCGGGCTCCGCGACCCCGAACTGCGACGGGACGCCGCCCATGTGCAGCGAGCCGGTGACCGGGATCGTCGCGGGGTTGACGCGGAGCGCCACTCTTGCCCGGACCCCCTCGGCGCCGGCGATCCGGCTGATCCGGTGGAGCTCGAGCAGGCTCTCGGCGTTGATCGCCTCGACTCCGGCCCGGACCAGGGCGGTCAGGACGGGGACGGACTTCGCGGGGCCGGCGGCGACCACCGGGGCCGGAGCGCCCCCGGCCACCGGCTTGGCCGAAACGGCGAGTTCGAGCTCCGAGCGGGAGGCGACCTCGAACCCGTCGACGTGCGGGGCCAGCGCCTCGACGATCCCCGGGAAGGAGTTCGCCTTCACGGCGTAGTAGACGGCCGCCCACTCCGGGAGCGCACTGCGCAGCTCGCGCGCACGCTCGGCGGCGACCGCCCCGTCGTACACATAGGCCGACACCGGCGTCTCGGTCTGCGTCAGCTCCAGAAGGCGGCGGCGGACCGCCTCGGGGAGCACGTCCACGGGGTAAGCGGATCGGGGGGCTGCGGACGGCGGCAACTGTATGGACACGGCTCTGCCTCGGGTCGGGGACGGGGCGGGGGAAAGGGTTCAGCTGTGGCTGAGGTGGCGCATGATCATCATGTGGGGCCGCCACCCGGGATACGGCTCCATCCGGCCGATGGAGCTGAACCCGTACTTGGTGCAGGTAGCGAGCATCACGTCGTTGTCCGCTGCCACGAGGGCCGTGGCGCGTTCCTCCCGCCGTTCCGCGAGGAATGCCTCGAACAGCGCGTGCCCGATCCGTGAGCGCCGCCACTGAGCGCGCACCAGCAATTCGCATACGGCAACCGTGCGTTCCGGGTACTCGCGGGTCGACTCCGCCCCGGGGTCCGGCGTCAGGCCGTCCCACCACAGCGAGTCGGGAGGCAGCGTGTACCCGTAGACGAATCCGGCCACGTCGTCGCCGCCCAGCGCCGCCACCAGTGCGAAGCCGGGGCGCCCCGCGTGCCGCAGCAGGCGGTCCGAGATGGGCGGGTCGCTGTGGTCGCTGAGCCCCAGCGCTTCCGCGTAGACGTCCTCGTAGATCCGCGCCCACCGCTTGGTCTCCGCGGCGACAGCGGCTCCGTCATAATGCTCGATCAGAAGTCCGGCCGAAGCGGCGGTGTGCGTCGGTGCGATGGCGCTGTTCGAATGAGACACGCACTTCCCCCAGGGGTACGGACTGCCCGGCGGCCACCTCAGGGGCCGCAACTTAGGCGAGCCTAACCTAATGCTTCGCTGTTTCCAAGCGAGCGGGCTCGACTGTCTGTGTGGTCCCTTCAGGCCGTCGCCTGGCCATATCCCACCTGAAGTGTTCGAAGATGCGACAGGTGGAGCCAGGTCGCCGCCGGCAGGACCGAGCGCCCGGTCGCCGTCATACGACGTGCTCGCGGACCATCGAGGCGGCGCGCTTGGTGGGGAGGTTGACGTGGCGCGTCATTCGGAACCCGGCGCCCTCGCGCGATGGTCTGAGCCGCTGCACCGGATCACGAAGCGCCCCCGGCTGCTTGCGGCCGAGGGCACTACGTGACGGCGCGTTCACACGCATCGTGGTCAGCCTGAACACTCGCAGCCTTTGTTGGCCTCCCGGGTTGCGCACACCGGATGATGAGTTTGGATGCGGAGGGAGCGCTTTGGGACTGTGCGTCCCTACGAGCGCTGCTCCGGATGCGGTCGAGAGGACTGTGAGCTGACATGCCTGATGACGAACGGCAGATTCGGACCTTGATCGAGCGGTGGGCCGCAGCTGTGCACAGCGGCGACTTGAGCGGTGTCCTGGCGGATCATTCCGACGACATCGTGATGTTCGATGTGCCGCCGCCCTTTGAGGGCGTCCGCGGTATGGACGCCTACCGCGAGACGTGGCCGCCCTTCTTCGAGTGGCAGAGCAAAGGCGCGTCGTTCGAGATCGTGTCCCTTGACATCACCGCTGGTCACGACGTCGCCTATGCCCATGCCTTGCTGCGCTGCGGGACCCCACAGGAGCTCGCTGACCAACCCCGGAATCGCCTACGGCTTACGCTCGGGCTACGCAAGGAGCAGGGGCGATGGATTGTTGCACACGAGCATCACTCGTTTCCCGACACCGCCGCCGATGATGAGCCGGTGACCAGTTAGCCAGTCGCTATGGCCCGACCATCGCCGAGAGAGGTGGTCCACTGCGGTTGGGCTCGTCCACCATCCCCCGGCGCGAGCCGGTCAGGCCTTGCGTCAGCAGTCGGCACCGAGCCAATGCTGCCCGTCGAACGTGCCGTCGACCGGTGACGGCGGAGCGGCGCCCTGCTGCGGCGGCTGCGTCACGGCAGTTGCGGCAGGCGGTCAGTCGCTGTAGCGGTGGGTTTCGCGGTGGGCAGGTCGCTGTCGGGGAGCCCCTGCAGGGAGCCTTCGGACTTGTGATCGTCGGGCCGCTCCTCTGTTGGCTTCGGCTTGCCGGCGGGCGACGTGGGTCCGCTGCTCGGGCGAGACGTGTTCGGCGTGCTGGGCGCGGCCGAGGGCGAGGGGGTGGCGCGTGGAGTAGTGGGGGAGGGCGCCGGTGTACGCGCGTGGCCGGTGTCGGTGGTGTCGGGCACGGTGCGGTAACCGCTCCTGAAGTACGTGTACCAGGATTTCACCGTGGCCAGGTAGGCCTGGGATTGGTTGTAACCGAGGATCGCACGGTCGAGATCGTGCGGATCGGACAGGTCGCGCCCGTCCGCGCACAGGTAGCGGCCCGCGGCCAGGGCCGCGTCGTAGATGTTATTGGGGTCCTCCGTGCCGTCGCCGTTGTTGTCCGCGCCCCATACGGCCCACGTGGAGGGGATGAACTGCATCGGTCCCACCGCGCGGTCGAAGGAGCGGTCACCGTCCCAAGCGCCGGCGTCGGTGTCGTGGATGGCGGCGTACCCGTTGCCGTTCAACTGCGGGCCCAGGATGGGTGACGCTGTCGTGCCGTCGGCGTCCACCCGGCCGCCGCGTGCCTGGCCGGACTCCACTTGGCCGATCGCCGCGAGCAGTTCCCAGCGCAGATGGCACAAGGGGTGGCTCTTGGCCAGGGCCGCTTCCGCCTGCTGATACGCGTCCAGGACCGTGGTCGGAATGGCCCCGCTGCCCCGCCCGTCGGAAGCGGAGCGCACCGTGTCCGTGCCTGCTGCTCGCTTGCCGGGATCGACCAGCGGGGGGAGTTCGGTGTGATACGGCGACCCGCCCGAAATGAGTGGTTCAGGCGGTGAAACCGTATCGGCAGGACCGGATGCGTCGGCCGTCAGCCCATGACTCTGCGAGGCCGTCAATGCCGCCATGGCCGCCGCCGCGACCGCCGTGCCCTTCACGCCCCTGCGTATTCGCCGACCGAATCGTTCCGCCATATGTCAGCCTCTCCGCATCTACACATCCCGTGCCGCGGTCGTGGGCACAGGTCCTCACTGGCTCTACGTGCCACGGCGGGCGGTCCGTCGCAGAGACACATAACTTTTTCACGGCGTCGATGGCCAACGAGCAGAAGAATGCAGACGATCGAGCCCTCGATGGCTGGGGCGACACGGTACGGACGGGAATGCGCTCAGCCGGTCGCGCAGGCTGCAGAACAACTGCGGCGAGCGTGCTGGATCCTCAGAGCCGGAGCCACCGCGGCCGCCCGTCCCCGAACAGCCGCATCTCCGCATCCGCCTGGCAGCCGTTCGCCGGCTGAACCAAGCCGACAGGTCGCATACGGCCGCCGGAGGCCGCGCTGCGCGATGATCGGTGTCATGCAGCAACCAGGCCGAGTGACAACGATCATCAGCCGGCTGACCGGCCTCATCCTGGCGGCAGCCGTCGCGAGCGGGTGCGGAACGGGCAGCGAAGACACCCTGGGTCCGCGGGGACACGAGGCGCCCACGCCTGCCCGGGCGACCCTCCCAAAGCTGATTCCGCCCCCGCCTCCACCGCGGAACAAGCCGCCGCTGCCCGCCCCGATCGTGGACGGAATGCGCCAGGTGCCACGGATCGAGCGGGTGCCCACCCACGACCGGGTCGTCTTCCTCACCATCGACGACGGTGCAGCGAAGGATCCGGCCTTCGCGAAGCTGATGAGCACCTTGCGAGTGCCGTTCAGCATGTTCTTGACCGACTCCATGGCCGGGGACAACTACGGGTACTTCGCCCGACTGCGTCAGCTGGGCAATAGGGTGCAGAATCACACCCTGACCCACAAGCGGCTGACCAACCTCCCCTACGCCGCTCAACGGGCGGAGATCTGCGGCCAACAAGACCGCCTGCAGCAGGTCTTCGGGGAACGGCCCACGCTGTTCCGCCCTCCGCGCGGCCACTACAACCCCACCACCCTGCAGGCGGCGGCCGACTGCGGCATCCGCGCCACAGTGCTCTGGCGCGCCAACATGCAGCCCAAGGGCCTTCGCTACGACGCCACCGACCACACCCTGCGCCCGGGCGACATCATCCTGTTCCACTTCTTCCCGCAGCAGCGCCTCGAGGGCGCCACACTGACCGACGTAGCCCAGGATCTGCTACGGACCATCACCGACCAGGGCTTCGCCGTCGCCCGCCTCGAGGACTACGTGTGAGAGTTCGGACTGTGGGTTCAAGGTGGGTGAGCCGGTTCGGCGCGCATGGTCCGAGGTATCGGTGTGGTCGGTGGCTGAGGGCTACTGACCGCGCGGGCGCGCTCCCCGGCTCGCCCCCTCCATCGATCGCGACCCTCTCGGCGTCGCGCTGGAGCTGGAGGCGGACGATGTCGAGATCCTTCGGGCTGAGGACGTCCAGGTCGGCCGGCGCGGGCCGACCTGGACGTCATGGTCAGACGAATCAGACGAGGTCGAACCGGTCGAGGTTCATCACCTTGTCCCACGCCGCGACGAAGTCGTTCACGAACTTCTCCTTCGCGTCATCGCTCGCGTAGACCTCCGCGAGCGCGCGCAGCTCAGAGTTCGACCCGAAGACAAGGTCGGCACGGCTGCCGGTCCACTTGACCTCGCCCGTGGCGGCGTCGCGACCCTCGAACGTGTTCGCGTCCTCGGACGTCGCCTTCCACGTCGTGCCCAGGTCGAGCAGGTTGGCGAAGAAGTCGTTGGTCAGCGACCCGGGAGTAGTGGTGAAGACGCCGAGCGGCGAGTCCTGGTAGTTCGCGCCCAGGACGCGGAGGCCACCGACGAGGACCGTCAGCTCGGGGGCGCTCAGGGTCAGGAGGTTCGCCCGGTCGATGAGCAGGTACTCGGCCGGCAGCCGGTTGCCCTTCCCGAGGTAGTTGCGGAACCCGTCGGCGGTCGGTTCGAGCGCGGCGAACGACTCCACGTCGGTCTGCTCCTGCGACGCGTCCACGCGACCCGGCGTGAAGGGGACCTCGACGTCGAAGCCGGCGTCCTTGGCGGCCTGCTCGACGCCCGCAGAACCGGCGAGCACGATCAGGTCGGCGAGCGAGACCTGCTTGCCGCCGGTCCGGTCGGTGTTGAAGGACTCCTGGATCCCCTCCAGGGTGCGCAGCACCGTCGCCAGCTGGTCGGGGTCGTTGACCTCCCACCCGCTCTGCGGCTGGAGGCGGATGCGCGCACCGTTGGCGCCGCCCCGCTTGTCGCTGCCCCGGAAGGACGAGGCCGACGCCCACGCGGTGGACACGAGCTGGGAGACCGACAGGCCCTGGCTGAGGATCTGGCCCTTGAGGGAGGCGATGTCCTCGGCATCGACAACCTCGTGCGTCACCGCGGGGAGGGGGTCCTGCCACAGCAGCGTCTCGCTCGGGACCTCAGGGCCGAGGTAGCGCACGATCGGGCCCATGTCGCGGTGGGTCAGCTTGAACCACGCGCGGGCGAAGGCGTCCGCGAACTCGGCGGGGTTCTCGAGGAAGCGCCGCGAGATCTGCTCGTAGGCCGGGTCGAACCGGAGCGAGAGGTCGGTCGTCAGCATCGTCGGGGCGTGGCTCTTCGACGCGTCGTGGGCATCGGGCACGGTGCCCGCCCCGGCGCCCTCCTTCGGCCGCCACTGGTGCGCGCCGGCGGGGCTCTTGTACAGCTCCCACTCATAGCCGAAGAGGATCTCGAAGAAGCTGTTGTCCCACGTGATCGGGGTGTTCGTCCAGATACCCTCGAGACCGCTGGTGATCGTGTCACCGCCCTTGCCGGTGCCGTAGGTGTTCTTCCAGCCGAGGCCCTGCTCCTCGATCGAGGCGGCCTCGGGGTCGGCCCCGACGCTGTCCGCCGGGCCCGCGCCGTGGGTCTTGCCGAAGGTGTGACCGCCCGCGATCAGGGCGACCGTCTCCTCGTCGTTCATCGCCATCCGGCGGAACGTCTCACGGATGTCGCGGGCCGCGGCGAGCGGGTCCGGGTTGCCGTTCGGGCCCTCCGGGTTGACGTAGATGAGGCCCATCTGCACCGCGCCGAGGGGGTTCTCCAGCTCCCGGTCGCCGGTGTAGCGCTTGTCACCGAGCCAGGTGGTCTCGGGACCCCAGTAGACGTCCTCGTCGGGCTCCCAGACATCCGCACGACCGCCGCCGAAGCCGAAGGTCTCGAAGCCCATCGACTCCAGGGCGACGTTGCCGGTGAGGATCATGAGGTCGGCCCACGAGAGGCTCTGGCCGTACTTCTTCTTGACCGGCCACAGCAGGCGGCGGGCCTTGTCGAGGTTCCCGTTGTCCGGCCAGCTGTTGAGGGGGGCGAAGCGCTGCTGGCCGGCCCCGGCGCCGCCGCGGCCGTCGCTGATCCGGTAGGTGCCCGCGCTGTGCCACGCCATCCGGATCATGAATGGGCCGTAGTGGCCGAAGTCGGCCGGCCACCAGTCCTGTGAGGTCGTCAGCACGTCCGCGATGTCCTGCTTCACGGCCGCGAGGTCGAGGGTCTCGAACGCCTCGGCGTAGTCGAACTCCTCGCCGAGGGGGTTGGTCACGGCGGGGTTCTTGGCGAGGATCTTCAGGTTCAACCGCTCCGGCCACCACTGGCGGTTTCCGCCGCCCTGAGTCGGGTGCGGGGCGCGCCCGTGCGCGACCGGGCAACCACCTCCGTCCTCCGCCTTCGCGTCTACGACGATTGCATCATGGTTCTCAGACATGGGAATCCTTCCGGATCGGGCGGATCACGGTGCTCAGGAACTGCGGGCGGTGGACGGGCGGTGGAAAAGTCGGGCAGAGGCCCCAGTAGATGACCTCGGCCTCGTCGATCGAGAAGCCGTGGTCGTCGGACGCGGTCGGGCAGGGGCCTCACCGACCGCGCAGTCGACGTCAGCGACGACACGACGCGCCCCTCGGACCGGGCCGGGCCGGGCTGCCGGCCGGTTCGATGCGGCGTACGAGTCCCGCCGCGGTGAGCGCGTGGGTGGCCGCACACCAGACGTGAACGGGGAGATATGGCCCACGCGATCGCGCACCCCGGAGGCGATCGCCTCGACGCCGAGGTGGTCACCGTCCCGGACGGTCTCGAGCAGCGCGACGCGGGCGGCCGTCACCCGCAGGCCGGCACCGAGCAGCTTCTCGGCGGTGGTCCCGTCACGTCTCTGTCTCATGCAGTACTGGAGTCTTCCTGTCCCTTGGCTATCGCCGGAACCGATCCTACGATGGACCGAGTCCAAGTCAAGAAGCGCGCCAAGCCCATATCCAATCGGAACCCGGACGTCCATGGGTAAACTTCGGGCATCCCACCGAACTTGAATAGGTGAACCGATATGAGTGACCTGCTGGAGCGACTGCGAGGGCGTGGCTGGCGGATGACCTCCCAGCGGCGTGTCGTTGCGGAGGTCCTCGACGGCGACCACGTACATCTCACGGCCGACGAGGTGCATGCCCGCGCGACACAGCGGCTGCCCGAGATCTCCCGGGCGACCGTCTACAACACCCTGGGTGAGATGGTCTCCCTCGGTGAGGTCATCGAGGTCCCCACGGTCGGCCGCGCCAAGCGCTACGACCCCAACGCACACCACCCGCACCAGCACCTGGTGTGCTCCTACTGCGGCACCATCCGCGATGTCCACCCGACTGGCAATCCGCTGGCCGACCTCCCGGCGGAGGAACGGTTCGGCTTCACGGTGTCCGAGGTCGAGGTCACCTACCGCGGGCTGTGCCCGTCCTGCGCCTAGGCAATGAGCCGTTTTCAACCTCACGTTGAGGCGTGGTGAAGGACGAGGACAGCTTTCACGATGTCGGTGATGCGGTTGGTGCTGCAGCGGAGCTTCCGCAGGCGGCGCCGGCCTTTCAGGGTGGCCATGGCCTGTTCTCCGACGCAGCGGATCTTGGCGTGGGTGGTGTTGTGCCGTCGCTTCCACTGCTTGAGGCGACGCCCCCGGAACGGGGCCCTGACGTGACGGCCGGCGTTTTGGTACGCCTTGTCCGCCCGGCCCTTGAGTCCCGCTTTCGCGAGGGCGTCGTCGATGATGCCGTGTTCACGTGCGGTGGTCAGGTCGTGGGCCGAGCCGGGCAGTGCGGGTGAGGCCCACGGCAGCCGTCCCAACGGGTCCGTGAGGACAAGGCTCCATGTCCCGTGGCCGCTTCTCGGAGCTCACTTGGTGCGTGATTCCAGGTCGCGGCGCGTGCTGTCACCGTAGACGCCGGCCTCGTCGCCGCTGATGCCGTACCACTGCTGGAATCTGGCCACGGCCGCTTTGACCTTCGTGTCGTAGCGGCCATCGATGTCGCGGTCGTCGTAGATGTTCGGGACCTGGAGCAGACGTACCTGCAGCTCGTACACGCCGTGGCCGCTGTCGCCCTGGCGCAGCACACCCCCGTACGGTTGCGGGTTCGCCGGGTTCGCCGGGTTCGCCGGGTTCGCCGGAGGTGACGGAGAGGGGTTGTCGGGCAGCGGTCTGTCCGGCTGTCCGGCGGGCACGGCCGGGAGCGGCGGTGCGGGATCCTCGTCGACCAGCAGAGAGGAGGCGAGGATCAGCCCGCTCACGGCGCCCACTCCGAAGACCCCGGCGGTACGTGCGTCCCGCCTGGCGGTGAGGCGCCGCCACCCTCGCCCTTTGGTTGCCGCGTGCGCGCGAACCGGCAGCGGTGACCCCTCCGGTGGCCGGCCCGGGGACTGGGCAGCGCCCGGCACCGGCGGCTGTGACGCCTCAGGCCGCCGGCCCGGGAACTGGGCAGCGCCCGACTCTGCGTTGGCCGGGTACGGGTCGGCGGCGCGGCGGGCGCCCACCTTCAGCGGAGGCGCGTACACGGCTGTCACAGGCGGGGGGCCGTCCGCCGCGCCCGCACCACCGACCCACGGCGGCTCCACCAGCACAGAGGGCGGAGCATTCTCCGGGTGCGCGCCGCGAGCCCACAAAGGTTCCACCGCCACAGCGGGCGGAGCGTCCACCGGGCGGTCCACCAGGCGGTCCACCGGGCGTACACCGCCCACCCGCAGCGGCTGCACCACCGGATGCGGCGGAGCGGCGTACGGACGACTACCCGGCTCCTCGCGCACCTCCGCGGCACGGGAGAGATCCAGGTCCTCGGGCATGCCCCCCACGAACTGCGGTCGCCGGGGCGGAAGCGGGGGCGAGGCGGTGCGGGTGAGGCCGTTGTCCCCACTCGGTTCGCTGCGGCGGCGCCAGGACGGCGGCGGGCTCTCGGCCCAGCCCTGCTTCACGTCGAACGCGTAGAGGTCGGCGCGTGCGGCGTCCAAGGCGTCCAGCACGGCCTGAAAGGAGTCCTTCACCGGCTGCCCGGTATCAGGACCTGAACCGGGACTGCTCTGACGTTCTCTGTCGTCGACTCCCACGTAGTCCTCCTCAACGACATCCCGAGTTTCGTTGTGAGGCCATACGCACGCCGTGCGGCCCTGTCTCATACCGCCTTCTGCGACTCGGCCCACACCCCGTCGGCTGCAGCGAGGAGTTGGCCGGTCCTGACCGGACCTTCACCTGGTCCTACGTGGAACCGCTGCCGCCCGCCGGGCATGCTGCCGGAGCCCACGTACACCGGTGCGCCGGCGTCCAGTCACGCCACCAACTCGGCCGGGAGCGGGCGTTCGTCCGGCCGACGTCAGGAGCTCGTGAGGATGACGAGTTGCTGGGTCGCTCGGGTCATCGCGACATAGCGGTCGACCGCTCCTTCGACGCCCTTGCCGAACGCCTCTGGGTCGATGAGGACGACCAGGTCGAACTCGAGCCCCTTCGACAGCTCCGGGGTCAGCGACCGGACGCCTGTCCTGCAGGTCCTGTCCGCGCAGCATCGTCACCGCACCTTCACCGTCGGCATCGGCCTCGAGCAGGTCGTCGATGACGCCGGCCATGCGCTCGCGTTCGGCGGCGACAGAGGCATTGTGCCGACGCTTACGTACTGACGCCTCCGGGTCGCCGAGCCGCTGCCGTGCTGCGTCCAGGAGCGGGAGGTCGGACACCGTCCAGGCTTGGGCGTCCTCGCGCTGCAGCTTCGACACGTCATCGGGGCTGAGCCAGGGAGCGCACATCCGCAGGTAGGCGGGTACCGACCACAGGTCTCCGACGAGGTCAGCCGCTTCGAGCAGCGGCCACGCGCGGTTGAGGGTCCTGAGCAGCTCCCTGTTGTGCAGCAGCGACTTGCGGAGCAGGTCAGGCGAGACGTCGTCGTCGTGCTTGTCCATCAGGATCGTGAGCAGCTCCTCCCAGATCTGGTCGCGCGCTTCGTTGTGCGGAGTACCTGGTTCTGCTGCTTCGAAGGCCACGGCCCAATCGTCGGCGCTCAGCCGGATGTCGGACCAGGAGGTCGTGACCGTCATCCCCTCGGTGGGAGGCTCCTCGTAGAACCTGACGGCCGTCTCGACCGCCTTCACCATGTCCGCGGACGACTTCAGGAGAGCCACGTTCGGGTCGGTCTCGATCGCTGCTTCTCCTCCCTCGGCGACGAGGTCCCGCAGGGTGCAGGTCTGCACGCCCTCCTCTCCGAGGCTGGGCAGGACGTCGGCGACGTAGCCCAGGTAAGGCTGGTGCGGACCGACGAACAGCACGCCGCCCCGGCGGTGACCGAGGCGAGGGTCGGAGTAGAGGAGGTAGGCGGAGCGGTGCAGAGCGACGACGGTCTTCCCCGTACCCGGACCGCCGTCGACGACGAGAGCGCCGCGGGATCCCGCGCGGATGATGGCGTCCTGGTCGGCCTGGATGGTGCCGAGCACGTCTCGCATCCGTGCCGACCGGTTGCCGCCCAGGCTGGCGATGAAGGCGGACTGGTCGTCGAGCGCGGCGTGCCCGACAAAGCCGTCCGAGGTGAACACCTCGTCCCAGTAGTCGCTGATCCGGCCGCGGGTCCAGCGATACCTGCGGCGGCTTGCCAGACCCATCGGGTTGGCGTGGGTGGCTCCGAAGAATGGCTCAGCCGCGGGGGAGCGCCAGTCGAGCAGCAGCCGACGACCCGCGCTGTCCGTAAGGCCAAGTCGTCCGACGTACACGGGCTCGGGGTTGTCTGCGCCGACCATGTGTCCGAGGCACAGGTCCAAACCGAAGCGACGCAGTGCGCGCAGACGAGCGGTCAGCCGGTGGATCTCCATGTCCCGGTCCATCGCCTGCCGGCCTATGCCGCCGGGCGCCTTGCGCTCGGCATCGAGGCGGTCGGACAGGCCGGCCATCGACTGCTCGAGGCACTCCGCGAGGGCCGCGAAGTGCTGCTCATCGCCGGCGATCAGTGTCGGGTCGGCCTTGGGGGAGAGGCGGTCGGGAAGGTCGAACGCGCTGGTGGTCAGAGGGTTCACGTCATCAGCTCCGATATGAGGCCGCTTGCAACCATTGCGCGCAGCAAGGCGTCTGGACCGGCGTGACGAACCTGGTGGCCATGACGAGCAACGCTCCGCCTGACGTGGACCCCGTGGCCGTTGTCGGTTCAGGTCGCCAGGGTTTGTAGGTTCTCGTGTTCTGGGTCCTGGCTCGACGATCCCGTGTGGTTCACGCGGGCACTGGCGGTTTTTCCCGGCTGATCGCGTCGAGCAGCAGCTTCGCGGCCACCGTCGCCCCGTCGGTGCGGATCGTGCCGGCCAGGGCCCTCGCCCGTGCGCGGGTCTCGGGGGCCAGGGCCGTCCCGAGCGCGGCCGACAGGGACTCGAAGGTCGGAGTCGGACCCTCGTGTGCCGCGCCGATGCCCAGGTCGGCCACCCGGCCGGCCCAGTACGGCTGGTCCGCCATCTGGGGTACCACCACCTGGGGCGCGCCGGCCCGGGCGGCCGTCGTCGTCGTACCCGCGCCGCCGTGGTGCACGACGGCAGCCACCCGACGGAACAGTGCCTGCTGGTTGACCTCGCCGACGGCGCAGCAGTCGTCCTGGTCGTCGATCAGGGCCAGGCCGGCCCAGCCGCGCCCGACGAGTGCGCGGCGGCCCTGCGCGCGTACCGCCCCGATGGCCACCCGGGCGACGTCCTCCGAGTCACGCATGGGCATGCTGCCGAAGCCCACGTACACCGGTGGTGTGCCGGCGTCCAGGAACGCCACCAACTCGGCCGGGAGCGGGCGTTCGTCCGGCCGGATCCACGCGCCGGTCCGCACCACGTCGAGGTCCGCCGGCTCCAGCCACGGACCCAGGGTCGGGTCCGCCGCCAGCCACGGCTGGTCGGTGAAGACGTGGTCGCGGACGTTGTCCACCGGTGGCAGGCCGATCGACGCCCGGTGGGTGTTGATCGCCTCGCCGAACAACGCGTTCATGTTCTCGGTGTTCAGGTCCCACAGCTCCCGGTTGTCGGTCACGTCCGGTGGGAGCGGCCGGCCCGGCCACGCGAGCGGCGGGTGGTGCGGCGACGGCAGGTAGGACGGAAAGAAGGCCGCGAACACGTAGGGGATGCCCAGTTTCTCGGCCACCGACCGCGCGGCTGCCGCGGCCGGAATCAAGCCGGTCGCCACCACCGCATCACACCCCTCGGCCACGGCAGCGACTGCGTCGAACTGCGCGGCGACCAACGCGGCCGCGCGCTGGGGCAGGCCCGCCGCCGGCGGCGGCGCGGTCACCATCGCGCGCACCGGCGAGCCGACCGGCACCATCTCCACGCCGACAGCGGCCAGCCGCGCCGCGAACTCCTCGTCCTGCGGCGCGCACACCCGCACCTCCGCGCCGAGTGCCCGCAACTGCACCGCGAGTCCCACCATCGGTTCGACGTCCCCGCGCGACCCGTACGTCGACAACAACACACGCACTTCGTGACTCTCATTTCCGTAGATTCTGGCTTCGGTCGGCGATTCTGCGGCACGACCCGGGCCTTGCCGCAAGCCCCCCGGTGCGCTATAAGTTGAGAGTGGCAAGGAGTGGGTGCGCTCTTTGCCCTTTATCGTCCGCTGTGGACGGACAACCTCCTCGGGAAGCGGCGGGCGCGCCGCGTACGGCGGTACCGTCGGTCCAGGAGGATCTCCCATGGGCCTACGGATGCAGCCGCGGAACGAGAAGTTCTTCACCCTCTTCACGAGCCACTAGCGGCCGGCGATCGGTCCGAGGCTGTCCGCCCGTCCGGTGGATGCCCCTACGAAACCGCATCCGGGCCTGCTGCCCTCGAATTCCCCCGGCGATCTGCGTGAAGAGGAACAAGGAACTCCCCTCCATCGAACCAGAAGGTGGCGCCCGGAGCGGTTCCCTGAGCTGCCGCAAGATGCCTCTCTTCCGACTTGCGATACTCAGCCACGCTGCTTACCAACGTCGGGAGGACTGGCAAATCGCTCTCGGGTGCGCTGGTGCATTCTCCAGTTCCACCCGCCCCTCCGCAGCGGGCACGGGGGCGATGTACGGTCTCGCCCGGGCCCTGCCCGGGCATGATGGTCGCGTGCGGCTTGAACCGATCACCTGGGAACGGCTGGCCGACGCCCTCGCCGAGCGCGTCGGCCTGTTGAAGACGGCCGACGACAGCCCCTGGCCCAAGGTCGCCGTCGACGGCGCGCCCGCCGCGCGCACCGGCGAGCTCGCGGAGTTCGTCGCCCAGGCACTGCGCACGCGCGGCCGGTCGGTGCTCGTCGTCGGTACCGGCGGTTTCCTGCGGCCCGCATCGCTGCGGTACGAGTACGGCAGGCAGGACCCCGATGCGTACTACGACTCCTGGTTCGATGTGAGCGCCCTGTGGCGCGAAGTCTTCGACCCTCTCGCTGCCCGTGGCAGCGGACGGGTGCTGCCCGACCTGTGGGACCCGGAGCGCGACCGGGCGACCAGGAGCCCGTACGTACAACTTCCGCAGGGCGGCGTGCTGGTGCTGCACGGTCCGCTGCTGCTGGGGCAGTGGTTTCCCTTTGACCTGGCGGTCCATCTGCGGCTCTCGCCGGGCGCGCTGGAACGCCGTACGCAGGGCAGTGAGCGATGGACGCTGCCCGCGTTCGCGCGCTACGAGGACGAAGTGGGTCCGGAGGAGGCGGCGGATGTGCTCGTACGGGCGGACGATCCACGACACCCGGCCTGGAGCGGTCTGGATCATCCGGCATGAATGACGACTGGGCCCGCCGCCTGCGCCCGGTATCCGTTAGGCGGGTCGGCCGCCGACCGCGGTGACAGCCTCCGCTCCCGTGCGGCAGCCCTCCACCGCAGCCGCAACAGGGGGAGCCCCGGCCAGGCGGGCCGTGAGGAAGGCGCCCATGAAGGCGTCGCCCGCCCCTGTGGTGTCGAGGGCCTCCGTGGATGGGGCAGGGACGTGTGCGAGAAGGTCACCTCCGGCGGCGACCAAGGCTCCGTCCGCGCCCAGTTTTGCTACGACGAGTGCGAAGTCCTGGCTCAGCTTCCGCGCCGCTTCGGCTGGTTCTGCGAGGCCCGTCAGGAGCTGCGCCTCAGTGCGGTTGGGGACGAGAACGTCCGCTCCGGCGACGGAACTCAGGAAGCGGTCGACTCCGACGCGTTCGATGAAGCCCGTTGACGCCGGGTCCACGCTGACAGGGACTCCGCGCTCACGGGCCGCCGTCATGGCCGCACGCGCCAGCCGCCGGCTCGTCTCGGCGAAGAAGAGGTAGCCGGAGAGGTGGAGATGGGCGATCCCGTCCAGGCGGGCGTCCTGCCAGTCGGCGGGGGAGAGGCTGAGGGCTGCGCCGCTGTCGGTGATCAGGGTGCGTTCGGCGGCGCGGTCCACCAGGGAGATGACCACGGCCGTGGGTGCTTCGCGGTCGATGCGCAGGTGCGGGCGTACACCGGAGCGTACGAGCGCCTCGCGGTGCCAGGCCTCGGAATCCCGTCCGACGCTCGCCAGCAGGTGTACGTCGCCGGCCCCCGCGTGAGCCGCCCAGCAGGCGACGTTGGCGCCCGCGCCGCCCGGGAGCGTCGCGATGCGGGCCGCGGTATCGGTCGCCGGAGCCAGTGGGGTGCGGTGCCGGGCGACGATGTCCGTGACCACGTCGCCGATCACCAGCAGGCCGCCGGCAGCCTCGCGCGTCATGGAGGGGACCCGGGAGCCGAGCGGACCGGGCCGCGGCGAGTTGTACGGACCGTGCCGCGGCGAGTTCTACGGACCGTGCCGCGGTCAGTCATGCGGATCGCGGCGCGGTGATTCATGCGGACTGCGCCGCGGCGAGTCGTACGGACCGTGCCGCGGTGATTCATGCGGACTGCGCCGCGGCGAGTCGTACGGACCAGGCCGCGGTGATTCATGCGGACCGTGCCGTGCCGAGTCATGCGGACCAGGCCGTGGCGATCCGCGCGGCCAGAGCGACATTGCCGCGTACGGCAGCCAGGTTGGCCTCCAGCGAGGCGCCCTCCGTGTGGCGGACTAGATGGTCCAGGAGGAACGGGGTCACGGCCTGCCCTGTGACACCCTCGCGGGAACAGGCCGTCAAAGCCTCGGCCAGCACCCGGTCGTGGAGGTCCGGGTTCAGCTGTTCCGCCTCCGGGACGGGGTTCGCGACGATCAGCGCCGACTCCGGGCCGCCCAGGGCGTCCTGGGCGTGCATCGCCACAGCCACGTCCTCCGGCGCGTGCACCGTCCAGTCGACCGGCTCACCCGAGTCCCGGATGTAGAAGCCGGGGAAGTGGTCCGTACCGTAGCCGAGCACTCCGACGCCCAGCGTCTCCAGGCGTTGCAGCGTCGCGGGGACGTCGAGGATCGACTTCACGCCCGCGCAGACGACCGTGACGCGGGTGCGGGCCAGCAACCGCAGGTCGGCGGACTCGTCCTGCGTCGTCGTCCACTCGCGGTGTACGCCGCCCAGCCCGCCCGTGGCGAAGACCCGGACCCCGGCGCGCGCCGCCAGGAAAGCCGTACCGGACACGGTTGTCGCCCCGCTGGCGCCGACCGCCGCCGCGGGTGCCAGATCGCGGTGCCCGAGCTTACGGATCCCCTCGCCTGCCGCGATCCGCTCCAACTGGGCCTTGTCCAGGCCGATATGGGCCCTGCCGTCGAGTACGGCGATGGTCGCGGGTACGGCGCCGACGGCCCGTACGATCCCCTCCAGCTCCTCCGCCACCCGCAGATTGCGCGGGCGGGGCAGGCCGTGCGCGATGATCGTCGACTCCAGCGCGACGACCGGCCGCCGGTGCCGTTCGACCGCATCCTGAACCTCGTCGGACAACACCATCCACGGTGTGCGCTGCGGCATCTTCTTGCGCCTCCCGGCTCGTAGGCCACCTTTCCCACGCTCTCCCATCCCTGGCATCCGGGGCCCGGCCGCAAACCTCCCCCGTCGGGCGGCAGGGCTGCCCACCGTTGCCCAGCGCTCGGTCCGGGGGCTGTCCGGGCTGGGTTACCGGGCTGTCCGGGCTGGGTTCGGGGGCAGCCCGGGCTGGGTTCGGGACGTCCGGGCTGGTTCGGAGTGCCGGGGCCGGCTCGGGCCGGCTCGGGGCGGCTCGGGGCGGACGCCCGGCGGCCATGTGGCGGTCGGGCGGCTGTTATTCGGCAGTCTGTCGGTGTACTGACAACGCTGCCACTATCGTCACGCCGCCCGGAAGCCGGCACCCCACGGCACCGAGAGAGGAAACATCGTGAAGAGATCCGCACTTCTCGGCATGTCCGGAGCGATCCTCGCCGTCGCTACCCTGTTCAGCGCGCCCGCCGCCGCTTCCGCGGCCACCGCCCGGCCCAGTGGCGAGCAGGCCGTCGCCGTCACCAAGCTCACCCACGCCCAGGCCACTTCCCGGCTCAGCGCCGCAGGCATCTCCTGGACCTCCAGCGGCGGGTGCAGCGACCGAAACAACCCGACCTGTACGTCATTCGAGCAGGTCAACCTCGCCACCATCCAGGGCGCCGAAACATTGAGGTCCGCCAGCGGCTGCGCCCTCACCATCACCGGGGGGACCGAGACCGGCCACGCGTCCGGTACGTACAGCCACTGGAACGGCTACAAGCTCGACTTCAGCCCCACGAGCTGCGTGACCAACTACGTCCAGAACACCTTCACTTACATCGGCACCCGCCCGGGCGACGGCGCCCCGCAGTACCGGTCCGGCTCGGGCAACATCTACGCCCGCGAGAGCAACCACTGGGACGTCCTGTACTACAACTGCGGCGGCTGCTGACCGCCTCCCGTTCGTACCGGCTGCTGCCCGCGTCTCCTGCCGCGGGCAGCTCGGCGTCCGAGCGGTCGGGCGTCGGAGTGAGCGGGCGTCAGAGTGAATGGGCGTGGGAGACGTCGGAGTCGGAGTCGGCGTCAGAACAAGGGCTGCGGAAGTACGCCCTCCAGCGCCAGCAGCGCGCGCTTCGTCTCCCGGCCTCCCCCGAAGCCGCCGATCCCGCCGTCGCTCTCCACCACCCGGTGGCAGGGGACGACGACCGGCAGCGGATTGGAGCCCATGGCCGCGCCCACCGCCCGTGCCGCCCCCGGGTCGCCGACCCGGTCGGCCAGGTCCTGGTAGCCGACGACCGTGCCGTACGGGACGCCGGCCGCCAGCTCGCGCAGCACCCGCCGGTTGAAGCCGCCCGAGAGCGACCAGTCCAGCGCGAGGTCGAAGTCGCGGAGCGTACCGGCGAAGTAGGCGCGCAGCTCTCGGACCGTCTCGGCGAGCACGGGCGTCTCCGCCGCCTCCACGGGACGGCTCCCGAGCTGGGCGGCCAGCCGCTCCAGCGCTCTGCGCGAAGTCTTCTCATCGGCGTGGAAGACGACGTTGACCAGGCCCTCGTCGGTCGCCGCGAGCAGCAGCGGTCCGATGGGGGTGCCGGTCACGGTCCAGGTCACTGCGCTCATCTCACGCAGCGTAGCTGGCGCCGTCCGCACGCGCGCGTGGAGCGGGAGGACCGGCGGAAGGGTCCGCGAACCGGGGCCGGCGGACCGGGCCTGGGGACCGCTCGGACTGTCTCGAACACGACCGACCGCCTCGACACCGGGCGGTCGGCGGACCGGCGAAGCGGCGAAGCGGCGGACCCGTGCACCGGCGGACGCGCGGCACCGGCGACCCCGCGGACGCGCGGCACCGGCGCCCGGCGGACGGGCGGAGGCGGCCGCGCTGCCGGGCGGATGAACGCCGTCTCCCCTCCCGACAGCACGCGTGTCCCGCAGGCACGCGTGCGTGACCCGTTTCCCAGTGCCCTGTCCCAGGAGAGAGCCCCGCAACCGATGAGTGTGGGCGCGCCCCCGGGCGGGGGACGCGGCCACACCGGCGCCTGGGGCTTCCCGGGAGAAGGAGGCTACGGCGCCAAGACGCCCGCCAAAGGCAGGGAGTACGAGGTGTCCTCCGCCGTCGCGTCGCGGACGACGTCGGGTTTGTTGCTGATGATGCCGTCCACCCCGTAGCCCTTGAGCCGGGCCGCGGTCGGGCCGTCGTCGACGGTCCAGGTGTATACCTCGAGGGGCCGCCCGTGCGCCCCCGGGAGACTGTGAACGGCGGCTACGTACTCAGGTGTCACCGTCCGGAAGCTCGGGTTTATCTGGTCCGTGAACTTCGCGTACTGCGGCAACTCCGCCACCGCGGGGGTGCCCAGGAAGCCCGTCTTCACATCCGGCCTGAGCTTGTGGACCGCCTTGACGGAGTCCGCGCTGAACGACTGGATGACCAGCTTGTGCTCCACATGGTCGCGGTCCAGCCAGCCCTCGCGGCGCAGCTCACGCAGTGTCTGCTTCTCGATGCCCGGGTACAGCTCGGGCGCCTTGATCTCCATCAGCAATTTCTGATGGTGGTGACTCACCCGTTCGAGGTACTTCTCGAGCGTGGGAACGCGCGTACCCGCGTAGGCGGGTGAGAACCAGCTGCCTGCGTCGAGCCGCTTGATCTCCTTCAGGGTGAAGTCGGCGACCTTCCAGGGAGCGCGGTCGGGGAAGATCTCCTCCACGTTCGTGGTCCGCTTGAGGTTGGTGTCGTGGATGATGACCAACTCACCGTCCTTGGTGCGCTGGACGTCGTTCTCGACCCATGTGATGCCGAGGTCGTCCGCCTTGTCCACGGCGGCGAGCGTGTTCTCGGGGGCGTACGCCGACGCGCCGCGGTGAGCGACGACCACAGGCCGGTGCGGATCGGTGGCGGCATGCGCCGCCGTCGTGGGGAGGCTGAGTGCGGAGAACCCCAGAAGCGTGCCAACTGCGGCTGCGAGAGGGCGTATTTGCACGTGGACTCCTCGCTTTGTGTTCACGGACGGGCCGAGGGTCCCAGCCGCGGGGCAACATCCGACAGGCGGGGGATGGACAGAAGTTGAACGGAACTCGCTGGGGGATCCCAGCCTTGTCATATTGCGGTACGCCGACCTCCGCCGCGCTGCGAGAAACCCGTCTTGATGAAACGCGAGTCCCGGGCGTAACGGCCCCCCGGCCGGGGGCACTCGCCGACCGCGTCGTACCGACCGCGCCGGACTTCTTCCAGCGCCCGCCGGACCAACCGTGCCCTGCCGGCTGCGCGCCGCCGGAACCGACTGCGCGCACGTCCGTCCCGTCGGTCGAGCCCATCCGTCCGTCCGGTCGAGCCCGTCCGGCCGAGCCCCGCCGGGTCGGCTCCGCCCTCCCGCCCGCGTCCCACGCCCTCCCACTCGTGTCCCACCGTCTCCGACGACCGGGGGATCCGCGCCCTTGGAGCTCATGTTCGAGGGCAGCCTCGCTCCGATCCGAACGACTCGCTCCGACGGCTCACCGGCCGACTCCCCAGCCAGCCGGTCGGCCGGAGCGGTCGCCCGGCGAAGCGGTCCTGTCCTCGGCCGAGCCCGGGACGTGACAGCGCAGGCTCCCCGGCCGCTGGCCGGCGTCCGGCGTCCGGCGTCCGGCGACGGCGACGGAGGGAGGGGCCATCACCGGGACCACCACCCCGGGATCACCCGGAACCCGAGACCACTCGGGATCACCCAGCCCCACCCGGAACCCACCTGGAACCCACCCGGCCCCACCCGGAACCACCCCACTGAGAACCTGGCCGCCTCCCGGGGGCTCCCAGCATGATCAGCGGGGCGCTGGAGCAGCCGCGGCGCCTGTTGTCAGAGCCGAGTCGTACCGTTGGATCCATGCGGCCCGTATCCAAGATCGAACGTACTGTGGCGCCCTTCGAGGTCGTCAGCCCCTACCAGCCCAGCGGCGACCAGCCCACGGCCATCGCCGAGCTGGAGCGGCGCATCCGGGCGGGGGAGAAGGATGTCGTGCTGCTCGGCGCCACCGGTACCGGAAAGTCGGCGACCACCGCCTGGATGATCGAGAAGCTCCAGCGGCCGACCCTGGTGATGGCGCCCAACAAGACCCTCGCGGCCCAGCTGGCCAACGAATTCCGCGAGCTCCTGCCGAACAACGCCGTCGAGTACTTCGTCTCGTACTACGACTACTACCAGCCCGAGGCGTACGTCCCGCAGTCGGACACCTACATCGAGAAGGACTCCTCCATCAACGAGGAGGTCGAGCGGCTGCGCCACTCGGCGACGAATTCCCTGCTCACGCGGCGTGACGTGGTCGTGGTCGCATCCGTGTCCTGCATCTACGGCCTGGGCACCCCGCAGGAGTACGTCGACCGGATGGTGCCGCTGAAGGTCGGCGAGGAGATCGACCGCGACCAGCTGCTCCGCCGCTTCGTGGAGATCCAGTACACGCGGAACGACCTGGCCTTCACCCGCGGGACCTTCCGGGTCCGCGGCGACACCATCGAGATCTTCCCGGTCTACGAGGAGCTGGCCGTCCGGATCGAGATGTTCGGCGACGAGATCGAGGCGCTCTCCACCCTGCACCCGCTCACCGGCGAGGTGATCACCGAGGACCGGGAGCTGTACGTCTTCCCGGCCAGCCACTACGTCGCCGGTCCGGAGCGGATGGAGAAGGCCATCACCCGTATCGAGAACGAGCTCGAGGAGCAGCTCGGCCGGCTGGAGAAGCAGGGCAAGCTGCTGGAGGCCCAGCGGCTGCGCATGCGCACCACCTACGACATCGAGATGATGCGGCAGATCGGGAGCTGCTCCGGGATCGAGAACTACTCGCAGCACATCGACGGCCGTGAGACCGGCACCGCGCCGCACACGCTGATCGACTACTTCCCGGAGGACTTCCTCCTGGTCATCGACGAGTCGCATGTCACCGTGCCGCAGATCGGCGCGATGTACGAGGGGGACGCCTCCCGGAAACGGACTCTGGTCGAGCACGGCTTCCGGCTGCCGTCCGCCATGGACAACCGGCCGCTGAAATGGGAGGAGTTCCTGCAGCGGATGGGCCAGACCGTCTACCTCTCCGCGACCCCGGGGCAGTACGAGCTCTCCCGCTCCGACGGCCAGGTCGAGCAGATCATCCGGCCCACCGGGCTCGTCGACCCCGAGGTGGTCGTCAAGTCCACCCAGGGCCAGATCGACGACCTGGTGCACGAGATCCGTACGCGCACGGAGAAGAACGAGCGCGTCCTGGTCACCACCCTCACCAAGAAGATGGCCGAGGACCTGACCGACTACTTCCTCGAACTCGGCATCCAGGTCCGCTATCTGCACAGCGACGTCGACACGCTGCGCCGGGTGGAGCTGCTGCGTGAGCTGCGCGCCGGTGAGTACGACGTACTGGTCGGCATCAACCTCCTCAGGGAGGGCCTCGACCTGCCGGAGGTGTCGCTGGTCGCGATCCTCGACGCCGACAAGGAGGGCTTCCTGCGCTCCGGCACCTCGCTGATCCAGACCATCGGCCGCGCGGCGCGCAACGTCTCCGGCCAGGTCCATATGTACGCGGACAGGATGACCCCGGCGATGGAGAAGGCCATCGACGAGACCAACCGCCGCCGGGAGAAGCAGATCGCGTACAACAAGGAGCGCGGCCTCGACCCGCAGCCGCTGCGGAAGAAGATCAACGACATCGTCGCCACCATCGCCCGCGAGGAGGTCGACACCGAGGAGCTCCTCGGCACCGGATACCGCAATGCCAAGGAAGGCAAGGCCCCCGTTCCCGCGCTGAGCGGCAAGGCCGGCGCCGGCAAGGGTGGCCGCGAGCTGACGGACCGGCCCGCCGCCGAACTGGCCGCGCTGATCGAGGAGATGACCGAGCGTATGAGGGCCGCGGCCGCGGAGCTCCAGTTCGAGATCGCCGCACGGCTGCGGGATGAGGTCGGCGAACTGAAGAAGGAACTGCGCCAGATGCGGGAAGCCGGTCTCTCCTGACAGGGGCCGTCGCCTGCTGTGTTGCAAGAGCGCCACAAATCGGGGTGTGGCATGCCGCACGGACAGGGGCACTGCGTAGGGTTTCAGTCCAACCGCACAGACAGGCGGTTACGGGGCACGGGAGAGAAGGGACAGCGCGTGAGCGTCAACTTGTCCAAGGGGCAGGGCATCAGCCTGCAGAAGTCCGACGGGGGCACCCTCACCGCAGTACGGATGGGCCTGGGCTGGCAGGCGGCTCCTCGCCGTGGACTGTTCGGTAAGCGTACGAAGGAAATCGACCTCGACGCGTCGGCCGTGCTCTTCGCCGACAAGCAGCCGGTGGACGTGGTGTTCTTCCGCCATCTGGTGAGCGACGACGGCTCCGTCCGGCACACCGGTGACAACCTGGTGGGCGGCGCCGGGCAGGGCGGCGACGACGAGGCCATCCTCGTCGACCTCCAGCGGGTTCCGGTGCACATCGACCAGATCGTCTTCACCGTGAACTCCTTCACCGGCCAGACCTTCGCCGAGGTGGAGAACGCGTTCTGCCGCATCGTCGACGAGACCAACGGCCAGGAACTGGCGCGCTTCACCCTCACCGGCGGCGGTCAGTACACCGCTCAGATCATGGCGAAGGTGCACCGGGCGGGCAGCGGCTGGCAGATGACCGCCGTCGGCAACCCCGCCAACGGCCGCACGTTCCAGGACCTGATGCCGGCGATTCTGCCGCATCTGTAGCCGGCCGACGGGCAGAGCGCCCGGCGAAGCAGCAGCACTGACGGCTCCCGGAGGCACGGCCCCGGGAGCCGTGCGGCATAGCAGGACGCCGCACCCCGCACGACACCGCAACTGCACCGCACCGCACCGCACCGCACGACACTGCACCACATGGCACAGCGCGTCACCGCACGTGAACGCACGCCACGCACAACGGGGTGAACAGCACACCCCGGCCGGCCCCGGCACGCTCCGGACGGCCTGGCACGCAACCGTACGCAGGAAAACGACGAGGGGATGCACGATGACGGCCGAACTGGTGCGTGGGCAGAACCACCCACTGCCCCGGACCCGTTTGGAGATCCGGGTGTCGGCCGGAAAGCCGATCGTGGCAGGAGCCACCCTGGGCGACGAGCAGGGCACCGTACGGGGGGCCGAGTGGGTGGCCCACCCGGGCTCGCCGAACCTCCCCGGACTCGAAGTCTCCAAGTTGGCAGCGGCGGACCACCGGTTCGCCGTGGACCTCGAAGCCCTGCCGGAGAGCGTTCACCGGGTGAGCGTGCTCCTCGCGCTGCCGACCGGCGTCGGCGGGCCCGTACGCTTCGGGGCGGTCGCCGCGCCGTTCGTCGCGGTCACCGGTCTCGACGGCACCGAGGTCGCCAGCTACACGATCACGGACCTGGAACGCGAGTCCGCCGTGGTCGCGCTGGAGCTCTACCGCAGGCAGGACGTGTGGAAGGTACGTGCCGTCGGCCAGGGCTACGCCGGGGGACTGGCGGCCATGCTCCAGGACCAGGGGCTGTCGCAGGCCACCGAGCTCGCCGCCCGCATCAACGACGCTGTCGCCCGGGGCATGGCCCGCTCCGTCGCCCCTCCGCCGCCGCGACCCGGCGACGAGGGCCGAGTCCGTACGGCTGCCGCGGGCACCGGCGGCACCGGCGACGCCACCCCGGGGCCGTCCGGCCACGGCCCCGCACCCACCACCCCTCCGGCCGTCGTGCCGACCCAGCCGTCCGCGACCGGGAGCGCGAACCCGCCTGCGTCCGCGACCGGGAGCGGAAGCGCGCCTGCGTCCGCGACCGGGAGCGTGAGCGGCGGCGGTCCGGTCGACTACCGGCACCCGGGCCGTACACCGACGGCTCCCCCCACCCCTCCTCCCGCCGCGCCGCCCGCCCAGCCGGGACAGCCCACGCAGCCCGTGGCCGGTGACGCCTCCGGCTGGACGATGGACGAGCGCCTCTACAACCAGGTCTGGGGCATGTTCGAGGACCTGGCCCGGACAACTGCCGCCTACCGCAGCGCGGTGGACTTCGCCGACTCCCGGATGGAGCAGGAGCTCGACCGGGTGCTCTCCGACCCGCGTTCCCGTATCGGCACCGCGGGCGACGCCGCCCGCGCGGAGGCCCACGCCAAGCACACCCGGCTCGTCGACCAGGCTCGTACCGCGTTCGACCGCGACCTCGCCCAACTCGCCGCCGAGTCGGGTGTCGTGGAGCCCGCGCTGCCGCCCGCCTTCGCCGGATGGGACAGCCCGGTCTGGCAGGGCTACCGGGTGCCGATGGAGATACCGATGGCGCTGCGCCTCGGCGATCTGCATCTGCCGGAGCGGCCGGAGCTCCGTATCCCCATGCTGATGCGGCTGCCGCTGGAGCGTGGACTGTGGGTCGACAGCGGCCGCGCCGGCACGGCCGGAGGCGCTCTTGCCGACTCCGCGGAAAAGCGCCGGCTGGCCATGGACACCGCCGTCGCCCATGCCGCCCGCCTGCTCGCCGTCTATCCGGCGGGCGAGTTCACGGTCCATGTGATCGACCCGGCCGGGTCGGCCGTTTCCTCGCTCGCCCCGCTGGTCCAGTCCGGCGCCATCGGCGGGCCGCCCGCGGTGGGCGCAGCGGGGGTGGCCGAGGTGATGGCCAAGCTGACACAGCGCGTGGACCTGGTGCAGATGGCGATACGGGGCGGCGCGTCCGACTCGCTGCCGCCGGATCTGGACACCGCCGAACAGCTGCTGATCGTCAATGACTTCCCGCACGGCTTCGACGACCGCGCGGTCACCAGGCTGCGCTACCTCGCCGACGAGGGCCCGGCCGTGGGCGTGCATCTGATGATGGTCGCCGACCGGGAGGACGCGCGGGAGTACGGGCCGGTACTCGACCCGCTGTGGCGCGCGCTGCTGCGCATCACGCCGGTCCCCGACGACCACCTCGCGGACCCCTGGGTCGGGCACGCCTGGACGTACGAGCCGGCGCTCGCGCCCGCCGGGAGCCGGGTGCTTCACCAAGTGCTCGGCCAGGTCGTCGAAGCCCGCCGGTCGTGGAAGCGCTGACCAGTGCTTTTGCCGCGAGCTACCTTGTCCTTTACCTTCCTTTGGCTTTTCATGTACCGTTCTTTGTACGGAGGGGAGTACTCCTTGCTGCGGCGTACCCGTCAATACGGATCGATGAGATCCCGGGGCGCCGGCCCGTAGCGCGGCACGCGAACTCGGGTGGAAGAGACCTCCGGCAGCGACGACGCTGACAGTTGCCGTAGACATGCCGGAGGATCACGTGGACGTTTCCCTGACCGTGTGGCTCATGACCGTTGCCGGTCTCATCGCCCTCATCGCCGTCGATTTCTTCATCGGCGGCCGAAAGCCTCACGAGGTCTCGATCAAGGAAGCCGGTCTCTGGACGGCTGTCTGGGTCGTGCTCGCCGCGCTCTTCGGTGTCGGTGTGTATCTGTTCGGCGGCGGCGAGCCGGCGGGCGAGTTCTTCGCGGGCTACATCACCGAGAAGTCGCTGAGCGTCGACAACCTCTTCGTCTTCGTCCTGATCATGGCCAAGTTCGCTGTCCCGCCGATATATCAGCAGCGGGTGCTGATGGTGGGCGTACTGATAGCCCTCGTCCTGCGCACGGTCTTCATCGTCGCGGGCGCCGCGATCATCGCGAACTTCTCCTGGATCTTCTACATCTTCGGTGCCTTCCTCATCTGGACCGCCTGGAAGCTCATCCAGGACGCGCGAGGTGAGGAGCAGGACGAGGAGTACGAGGAGAACCGCCTGCTGAAGGCGGTGGAGAAGCGCTTCCCGTCCACCGACACGTACCACGGCACCAAGCTGTTCATCGCCGAGAACGGCAAGCGTCTGATGACCCCGATGCTGATCGTCATGCTGGCGATCGGCACCACGGACGTCCTCTTCGCCCTGGACTCCATTCCCGCGATCTTCGGTCTCACCCAGGACCCGTACATCGTCTTCACCGCCAACGCCTTCGCGCTGATGGGTCTGCGGCAGCTGTACTTCCTGATCGGCGGACTGTTGAAGAAGCTGGTCCACCTGTCGTACGGGCTCTCGGTGATCCTCGGCTTCATCGGCGTGAAGCTGGTGCTGCACGCGCTGCACGAGTCCGGTCTGTCCGTCCCCGAGATCAGCATCCCGGTCTCCCTCGGCGTGATCTGCGCGGTGCTCGTCGTCACCACGATCACCAGCCTGAACGCGTCGAGGAAGCAGGCGGCCGCGGAGACGGTCGAGGTCGAGGCCAGGGCCAGGGCCGAGAAGGACCGCATCGACACCTGACCTACGCTCCTGGCCTGGCCTGGCCGGACCAGGCCGGGATGGTGCGCGGCTGGGCTCAGGCCGGAGCACTCGCCCCGGTGGCAGCATGATCCGCTGCCACCGCGGGCCGTGTCTCGGGAAGCAGCGCGAAGCAGCCCAGGCTCAGCAGAGCGATCGCCGTCAGATACGCCGCAACTCCCCACGGCGGCCCGTCACCGACAGCCACCGCCGTCGCGACCACCGGCGTGAGCGCACCACCCACGACGCCGCCCAGGTTGTAGCCAACGGCAGCGCCCGTGCAGCGCATCCGCGGTTCGTACAACTCCGGCAGATAGGCCGCGACGACGGAGAACATCGTGATGAAGGCCAGCAGCGCGACGAGGAAGCCGAGGAACATCAACAGCGGCTGCGCCGTGCGCAGCAGCGCGATCATCGGGGCCATCCACAGCGCCGCGGCCGTGCAGCCCGCCAGGCACAGCGGCCGTCGGCCGTAGCGGTCGCCGAGCATCGCGGCCAGCGGCGTGCACGTGCCCATGACCGCCACCGCCGCCATGATGCAGCCGAGCATCACCGTCCGGCTCACGCCCAGCTTCTCGGTGGCGTACGCGAGGGACCAGGTCGTCACCGTGTAGAAGACGGCGTAGCCGACGGCGAGCGCTCCGGCCGTCAGCAGGACCAACCGCCAGTGGCCGCGGACGACTTCCGCCAGTGGGACGCGGGCCAGTGTGCCCCGCCGCGCCAGTTCCTCGAACTGCGGGCTCTCGGCGAGCGAGGTACGCAGCAGCAGCCCGGCCAGAGCCAGCACCCCTGCCGCCCAGAACGGAACCCGCCAGCCCCAGGAACGGAATTGGGCCTCCGTCAGGGTGGCCGACAGCCCCAGCATCACGCCGTTCGCCAGCAGAAAGCCCACCGAGGGCCCGATCTGCGGAAAGCTCGACCACAGCACGCGCCGCCGCTCGGGCGCGTGCTCGGCGGTGAGCAGCACCGCGCCTCCCCACTCACCGCCCAGACCGAGCCCCTGGAGGAAACGCAGGATCAGCAGCAGCACGGGAGCGGCGGCCCCGATCGCCCCGTACGTGGGCACACAGCCGACGCCGACGGTCGCGACACCGGTCAGCAGCAGTGAGGCGAGCAGGACCGGGCGGCGGCCATGGCGGTCGCCGATGTGCCCGAAGAGGACCGAGCCGAGCGGGCGGGAGAGAAAGCCGATACCGAAGGTGCCGAAGGCGGCGAGAGTGCCCGCGAGCGGCGAGAAGGCCGGGAAGAAGAGCGGCCCGAGGACCAGGGCCGCAGCGGTGCCGTAGACGAAGAAGTCGTAGAACTCGATGGCGGTGCCGACGAGTGACGCCGCGGCCAGGCGAGTCATCGACGGGCGGCGGAGGGCGTCGCTATGATCCTTCACGCCGCGCTCAACGAGCGCTTGCGCACGCTGGTCACCGGGCGCGCGGGAGCGCTCGCGCGGTGACCGGGAGGAGCCGGGCGGACCGGCCGACGCCCTCTCCGCAACGCCTGACGCGGCCCACGCTCCGACGCCCGGTGACCCGACGCCGGTACTCCGGTCGCCGCGGCGGGGCTTCGGGTCAATTGGCGGGCCGCGGGATTGCGTCGGCGACACCCCCCAGGCCCGCGCGCTGGCGGGTCTGTTCCTCCTGGGCGAACGCCTGATCGCGGCGGGTACGCGGCGTGGGCGCAGGGGCGGGCGCGGGTACGGAGATCGGCATCTGCCGGAGCCCAGCCACGCGCGCGTGCCCACGGTTCCGGCGGCACCAGGGGCTTCCGGCACGCCCGTGCCACCCCAGCAGGCCCGGCTGAACGGACGCGGGGCCGCCGCCGTACAGATCAATGACGCCACCGGCGCCGCCTCACGGTCGAGGCGGTCGACCGCCGAAGGGCGCCCCCGAAGTCCGATCCCCTGGAGGATGACATGCGTGATCTCAAGCTCAGTGCCGCTGACCGGATGGAGGCCCGGATCCGTGGCGTTGAGCCGTCAGGTCCCGCGAGCGAGAGCCCCGGAGCCGCTGAGCAGAATGCCGCCCGCTTCGGCTCGGCCCCGGTCGCCCCGTGGCGGTCACGGACCGCAGCCGCCCACCGGTACGCCGACCGCTACCAGCCGGAGGACGACGGCCCGCCGCACGCGGCCTGACAACCGAAGAAGTGCCCCTGTCGGCGGCTTGTACGGCCTCTTCGGTCAGCCCGACCCGGCCTCGGTCAGCCGGACCCGGCCTCGGTCAGCCCGACCCGGGCCTGGGTCAGCCCGACCCGGGCCCTGCCGCCGTGCGTTGACGCCGAAAGCGTGCCCGTCCCGACCGACAGGGGCCCGAGTTGGGCGGCCAGGGGCCTGAGTCGGGTGGCAGCCCCGGAGCGGATCACCAGCCCGCGGGGGACCGCCCGCCGGACCACCAGCCCCGGGCCGGGCTCACCAGCCCGCGGGGGTGCCACCGCCGAACACCAGCTCCGGGCCGCAATCACCAGCCCCGGGCTTTCCACTCCGCGAGGTGCGGCCGCTCGTTGCCGAGCGTCGTGTCGTTGCCATGGCCCGGATAGACCCACGTCTCATCCGGAAGGGCACCGAAGATCTTGGTCTCCAGCCCCTCGATCAGCGATGTGAAGTCCTCCGGGTTCGTCGTCTTCCCGGGACCGCCCGGGAAGAGGCAGTCGCCGGTGAAGACGTGCGCGTGGCCGTGCGGGTCGTCGTAGATCAGGGCGATGCTGCCCGGCGTGTGGCCGACGAGGTGGCGCGCGGTGAGCTCGACGCGGCCGACCCGGATCGTGTCGCCGTCGTCGACCAGGACATCCGTCGGGACGGGGATGCCGGCGGCGTCGTGGCGGCCGGCATAGGTGCGGGCGCCGGTCGCGGTGACGACCTCGGGCAGGGCCTGCCAGTGGTCGGCGTGCTGGTGGGTGGTGACCACCGAGGCGATGCCGCCGTCGCCGATGAGATTCAGCAGCGTCCGCGGCTCGTTCGCCGCGTCGATCAGCAGCTGCACATCAGTCGCTCTGCATCGCAGCAGATAGGCGTTGTTCTCCATGGGCCCGACCGCGACCTTCGAGATCATGAGGTCCGTCAGCTCGTGCACATCCGCGGGCCCGCCCACCGTTACCACTCCGCTGTACGTCATGGCGTCAGCCTAGCGGCGGCAGCGCGGGCACGGCGGACCCGCCCGTATCGAGGCGTGCACCGTCCGCCCGGCCCGTGAGCCAGCCGAGCAGGGCGGCGGCGGAGCCGCTGACCGCCGTGGGTTCGGCGCCGTCCCGGCCCGTACGCCAGCTGCGGCCGTCGTCAGCGGTCAGCAGCAGCGCCGGAACGTCGGAGCGGCCCGCGAAACGCTCGCCCGCGACGTAGTCCAGATCACGGTCCACGAAGGAGGCCGGCAGATCCTCGACCTCGCAGCCGATACCGAGATCCACGTGGTGCAGTTCGATCTCCACGAGCCGGCGGAAGAGCACCCGGTCGGCGCGGTCGGTGACGCCGTTGCGCAGCTCGACTGTCCGCTGCCACGCCTCGGGATGAAGTGCGGCGGCCGCGGTGTTGAAACGTTCGGTGCTTGCGAGCAGGTCCTCGATGTGGGCGGCGACCGGGCGGTCGGCGTCGCGCTCGATGTCCGCGCCCCGGACCTCGGCGCTCGCGTACATAGGGATGCGGGTGCCGGTGCGTGCGGCGGTGAGGACGTTCACCAGAGCGTCGGCATTGCGCGCCAGGTGGGCGAGAACATGGCCGCGTGACCAGCCCGGAAGCCGGGAGGGCGCGCGTACGGCCGCGTCGTCGAGCTTGCCCACCGCCGCGATCAGCCGGTCGGTGGCCTCCTGTACGGCGGCCGCGTCCTGCACGTGATCAGTCATGACCCGACGCTATCGCCGCCACACGTTCGGGTGAAGGAGGCGACGGAAGCCCGTAAATCGAATGTGCGTGCTATAGGCTCGGTTCGGCATCAGTAGGACACCGCTCAGCCGCCGCCCATACCCTGGACCGGGGTGCGGCGCATCCCACCGCTTCTCAAGAAAGGTGCCGACCGGCGTGGCCGACCGTCTCATCGTCCGTGGCGCTCGCGAGCACAATCTCAAGAATGTCTCGCTCGATCTCCCCCGTGACTCCCTCATCGTCTTCACCGGACTGTCGGGGTCGGGCAAGTCCTCCCTCGCGTTCGACACGATCTTCGCCGAGGGGCAGCGTCGGTACGTCGAGTCGCTCTCCTCCTACGCCCGTCAGTTCCTGGGGCAGATGGACAAGCCCGATGTGGACTTCATCGAGGGCCTGTCCCCGGCGGTCTCCATCGATCAGAAGTCGACCTCGCGCAACCCGCGCTCGACGGTCGGCACGATCACCGAGGTCTACGACTACCTCCGGCTCCTCTTCGCCCGCATCGGCAAGCCGCACTGCCCCGAGTGCGGCCGCCCGATCGCCCGGCAGTCGCCGCAGGCGATCGTCGACAAGGTACTGGGCCTGGAGGAGGGGAGCCGCTTCCAGGTGCTGGCGCCACTGGCGCGAGAGCGCAAGGGCGAGTTCGCCGACCTCTTCTCCGACCTCCAGGCCAAGGGCTACAGCCGGGCCCGGGTGGACGGCACGACGATCCAGCTGTCCGACCCGCCGAAGCTGAAGAAGCAGGAGAAGCACACCATCGAGGTGGTCGTGGACCGCCTCACCGTCAAGGACAGCGCGAAGCGCCGGCTCACGGACTCCGTCGAGACCGCGCTCGGGCTCTCCGGCGGCATGGTGATCCTGGACTTCGTGGACCTCGACGAGGACGACCCGCAGCGCGAGCGGATGTACTCCGAGCACCTCTACTGCCCGTACGACGATCTGTCCTTCGAGGAGCTGGAGCCGCGCTCCTTCTCCTTCAACTCGCCCTTCGGCGCCTGCCCGGACTGCACCGGCATCGGCACGCGCATGGAGGTCGACCCGGAGCTGATCGTCCCCGACGAGGAGAAGTCGCTCGACGAGGGCGCCATCAACCCCTGGTCGCACGGGCACACCAAGGACTACTTCGGACGGCTGGTCGGCGCGCTCGCCGATGAGCTCGGATTCCGTACGGACATCCCGTGGGCAGGCCTGCCGCAGCGTGCCAGGAAGGCCCTGCTGCAAGGCCACCGGACGCAGATCGAGGTGCGGTACCGCAACCGCTACGGGCGGGAGCGCGCGTACACCACCTCCTTCGAGGGCGCGGTGCCGTTCGTCAAGCGGCGGCACTCGGAGGCGGAGAGCGACAGCAGCCGGGAGCGCTTCGAGGGCTATATGCGCGAGGTGCCCTGCCCGACCTGTGACGGGACCCGGCTCAAGCCGATCGTGCTCGCGGTCACCGTGCAGGGCAGTTCGATCGCGGAGATCGCGGCGATGTCGATCAGCGAATGCGCGGACTTCCTGCGGGACATGAAGCTCACCGCGCGCGAGAAGACCATCGCGGAGCGTGTGCTGAAGGAGGTCAATGAGCGGCTGAGGTTCCTGGTCGACGTCGGCCTGGACTATCTGTCGCTGAACCGGGCGGCGGGCACACTGTCCGGCGGCGAGGCGCAGCGCATCCGGCTCGCCACCCAGATCGGCTCCGGCCTGGTCGGCGTGCTGTACGTGCTGGACGAGCCGTCGATCGGCCTGCACCAGCGGGACAACCACCGGCTGATCGAGACACTCGTCCGCCTCCGGGACCTCGGCAACACCCTGATCGTCGTGGAGCACGACGAGGACACGATCAATTCGTCGGACTGGGTGGTGGACATCGGCCCCGGTGCGGGCGAGCACGGCGGCAAGGTCGTGCACAGCGGTCCGCTGAAGGAGCTGCTGACCAACACGGAGTCGATGACCGGGCAGTATCTGGCCGGGAAGAAGGCGATTCCGACGCCGGACATCCGCCGGCCGGTGGACGGCAAGCGGCGGCTGACCGTGCACGGCGCCCGCGAGAACAACCTGCAGGACATCGATGTGTCGTTCCCGCTCGGGGTGTTCACGGCCGTCACCGGTGTCTCGGGATCCGGTAAATCGACGCTGGTCAACGACATTCTGTATACGCACCTGGCGCGGGAGCTCCAGGGTGCGAAGACCGTGCCCGGCCGGCACACGCGGGTCGCGGGCGACGACCTCGTCGACAAGGTCGTGCACGTCGACCAGTCGCCGATCGGCCGTACGCCCCGCTCCAACCCGGCCACGTACACCGGTGTCTTCGACCACGTCCGCAGGCTCTTCGCGGAGACGATGGAGGCGAAGGTACGCGGCTATCTGCCGGGCCGGTTCTCCTTCAACGTCAAGGGCGGGCGCTGCGAGAACTGCTCCGGCGACGGCACCATCAAGATCGAGATGAACTTCCTGCCGGATGTGTATGTGCCGTGCGAGGTCTGCCACGGCGCGCGTTACAACCGGGAGACGCTGGAGGTCCACTACAAGGGCAAGAGCATCGCCGAGGTCCTGGACATGCCGATCGAGGAGGCACTCGGCTTCTTCGAGGCGGTGCCGACCATCGCCCGGCACCTGCGGACGCTCAACGAGGTCGGTCTCGGCTACGTACGCCTCGGGCAGTCCGCGCCGACGCTCTCCGGTGGTGAGGCGCAGCGCGTCAAGCTGGCCAGCGAGTTGCAGAAGCGCTCGACGGGCCGGACGGTCTACGTGCTCGACGAGCCCACGACCGGTCTGCACTTCGATGACATCAGCAAGTTGATCAATGTGCTGTCCGGACTGGTCGACAAAGGCAACACCGTGATCGTCATTGAGCACAACCTCGATGTGATCAAGACAGCCGACTGGGTCGTGGACATGGGCCCGGAGGGCGGCAACGGCGGCGGTCTGGTCGTCGCGGAAGGCACGCCCGAGGAGGTCGCCTCGATCCCGGCGAGCCATACCGGCAAGTTCCTGCGGGATCTGCTGGGGGAGCGGGTCAGCGACGCGGTTCCGCAGCCCCGTAGCGGGAAACAGAGCGCGGTGAAGAAGGCTCCGGCGGCCAGGAAGGCGCCCGCGAAGACGGTCGCCGCGAAATCTGCGACCGCCAAGCGGACCGTCGCCGCGAAGACGACGACCGCCGACGCGAGGAAGCAGAAGTCCGCGGCCGCGGCGGTGAAGAAGACCGCGACCGCGAAGAAGTCCTCGAAGACGCGGGGCAGCTGAGCTGAGGGCTGCCGGGCCGGGGCGGCGATCCGCAGCACCGGCCCAGGGGTGGGACGATGCCGCCCGTCCGCTGCGGCGGCGGGCGGCATTCGGCTGCGCGGGCTCGTACGGAGGGCCGTCGCGCTGCGTGCGGGGCGACCTCCCCCGGCTACCGCTGGGGGCACCCCCAGCCAGCGGTAGCCGGGGGGAGTGCCCCACCGCCGTGCGACCGCGCGCACCGGACGCCGTGGGCCCTGCCCTCCGGGCGGACGGCGCTGCGTCCGGAAACGCGCCTAGCCGTCGAGTTCGGCCGCGTACGGCAGATCGGCGCCCGCGCGGGAGCAGGTGATCGCCGCCGCGCGGGCCGCGAAGCCGAGGATGTCCCGCCAATCCTCGGCGCCGAGGGCGGCCAGCGCGGCGGGGGAGAGCGCGTCGTGCGCGGCGAGACGATGCAGCAGCGCAGCGTTGACCGTGTCGCCGGCGCCGATGGTGTCCACCACCTCCACCCGCTCGCCCCGCACCGAGAACTCGTGGCCGTCGCGCGTCAACACCGTGAGCCCGTCCGCCCCATGGGTGATCACCACGGCGCCGGGACCGGCCGCCAGCCACTCGCGCGGAGTGCCGCCGAGCCAGTCCGCGTCCTCCGCGGACAGTTTCAGCAGCGCGGTGTACGGCAGCCAGGACCGGAAGCGGGCCCGGTAGGCGTCCGCGTCGGGGATCAGCGGGGGCCGGATGTTCGGGTCCAGCGCGGTGAACACCCCACGCCCGGCTTCGCGCCGCAGCAGCTCCTCGTACGCCCCCGCCCCCGGCTCCAGCACCAGCGAGCAGGTGCCCAGCGACAGCGCGCGCGTCTCGTCCGGCAGCGGACCCGGGAGCTCGAAGAGGCGGTCGGCGGTGCCCTCGACGTAGAAGCCGTAGCCCGCGGAACCGTCGGCGCCTATGGCGGCGAGCGCCAGCGTGGTCAGCTCCGGGCCGCGCTGCACAAGGCTGGTGTCCACACCGTCCGCGCGCAGCCCGCGCAGCAGGGCCTCCCCGAAACCGTCCTCCGAAACCCGTGAGCAGAAGGCGGTGGGGGAGCCGAGCCGGCCCAGTCCCACCGCGGTGTTGTACGGGCCGCCTCCGCGCCGGGGCAGCAGCGCCGGAAGCCCGCCGCCTTCCGTGCTCGGGCCGGGGACGAGGTCGATCAGGGCTTCTCCCGCTACGACGATCACGAGCCGCATTCCTTTCCCCGGGGATTCCCCGGCGTCCACGAGTCGAGTGAGGTGATTCTGACAGCCGGTCCGACGGGGTCGCCGCTCCCCCCGGACCTCTGCTTCCGGTCCGCCGCCCCGGCTATCCGCTCCGTGACCACGTAGGGCGTCATGGTGACGAGGGCAGAGCCGCTGCGGCCGGGGGAGCACACCACCTGGCGCCGGCCGTACGTTTTCGCAGCTCGAGCGCCGGGTCGTAGGGACCCGCTCGCGTCCACCGGCTGTATGGAGCGAGATCAACGGTGGTCGGCCGGCGGGGTGGTATCCCGCGGTTCTCAGGTGGCGGGCACATACATGTTCTACGGTGACGGCACCACCGGCGGCCGGGTCCACGGGGCCCGCAGCCCTCCAGCGACTGCTTCAACTGGGCGCCATAGCCGGTATGTCGAACAGCGAGTGCTTCGGGCCCGAGTCCGTGACCGCCATGACGAACACCGCCCGAGCGGTCGCCGCCGGAGCTCTTGCCGCCGCTGTGGTCGCAGTTGGTCCGCAGATACAGGGCCACGCCCAGGCCCACGTGCAGGCTCAGGCTCGCGCCTATGCCCCGGCTCAGGCTCGCGCCCACGTGCAGGCTCAGGCTCGCGCCTATGCCCCGGCTCAGGCTCGCGCCCACGTGCAGGCTCAGGCTCGCGCCTATGCCCCGGCTCAGGCTCG